>JAGAEW010000152.1 GCA_017612935.1 Oscillospiraceae bacterium | reverse complement strand
TTTTGGGGGGAAGATCATATCAAATGATTTCAAACGGATGTTTGACGACTGCGGGAGGCTCGGCAGTTGGGCCAAGCAGCTCTGCGAAGGGGAGCTGGGCCCGACTGCAAGTCGCCTCGTTTCTCCGTTAATAGGAGCAGGGCGATGACATTGGGTAGCGCCATCAGGGCATTGCACAGATTGGCAGCGGACCAGACCCCTCTGGCGGAGCACCAGGGGGCTGCCACCACTGTCAGGATGTAGACAATCAGGTATATTTTCCGTAGCTTGGGATTTGGCCCAAAGAGGTATTCCAGACAGGCGGTTCCGTAAAAGCTCCATCCTACCACCGTTGTAAAGGAAAAGAGGCCAAGGCAAATTGTCAGCAGCGCCCCGGATCCCCAGACCGGGAGGGGAAGACCCACGGCAAAAGCTTCGATCGCGGCGCTGATGCCTGTGCCGTCGGTTCCCGTCACCAGTAGCACAAGTCCGGTCAGAGTGCAGACCAGAAGGGTGTCAAAGACGATTGCGGTCATGGAAATCAGTCCCTGTTCGTCGGGACTGACCCCCTCGGCGGTAGCGGAGGCAATGGGGGCAGTCCCGAGACCGGCTTCATGGGAGAAGACCCCCCGGCTGACTCCGGCTGTTACGGCACCCAAAAGGCCAGCCGGTGCCGAGCGTCCGTCAAAGGCTCCTTGCAGCACGGCCCGGAGGGCAGCAGGCAGGGCATGGGCATATCGGATCAAAATCCAAAGACAACAGAACAGGTAGAGCCCTCCCATGATGGGGACCAGCCTCCCGGAGAAGCGGGCGAGCCGCCGAATCCCCCCAAACATGACCCGGGCTGCCAGAAGGGCGAAGCCAAGTCCGGTGAAGAGCGCAGGAATTGAAACGGTTCTGCTGCCCAGCGCCAGAAGCGGCAGAGATGGGAGCGAGGCCCTGGCCCAGTATGCCGTCAGACAAGCGCTGATGCTGCCCACCTGCACAAAGGTTCCCACTCCGCACAGGCCAGCGACGGCGCCGAAGGCTGCAAAGGCCCGGGCCAGAGCTTTTGCCCTGCTTCCGAGTCCCAGCTCTATGTAGGCAAAGGGGCCACCCTGCCACAGCCCATCCGGCCCCCGTTTGCGATACCGGATGGAGAAGGCTCCTTCGGCATATTTGAGGGAGAGCCCCGTCAGAGCACTGACTTCCATCCAAAACAGGGCGCCAGGTCCTCCCAGCGCCAGGGCTGTTGCGACGCCAATCACGTTTCCGGTTCCGATGGTGGCGGACAGGGACGTACAAAGAGCGCCGAAGGAGGATACTCCGCCGCCTGTGGCTTTTGGACCGCAAAAAACCAGCTTCATGGCTCTGGGTAGCGCCTTGAGAGGATAAAAGCGAAGACGCAGCAGCATCCAACTGCCTGACGCCAGCAGCAGGCACAGCAGCGGCCAGCTCCAGATCATGCGCTCTGCCTGCCCGAGTAGTTGTTCCATAGGCATCCCTCCGGCTCCTGATGTTATTCTGCTGAAACTCTATGCCGAAGCTGCAAAAGTATGAGAAGAACAGGAAAAAAGGAACGCGCCCAAGAAATCCGACCAAGGCCAACGGGCCGGATTCTCTGGGGGCGTTTTTGCATTCAGCCAGCATCGCACGATTGGCGGTGCAGGCCTTGCTTCTGTTTGCGTTAGAATGACATTCTTTCCATTGTAGTCCGAAGCAGGCTCCGCCGGGAAGCTGTCCGATCTGGAAACCACACCTGAATGATGCGGGATTGTCTTAGAGCTCAAAATCCGCTGCAATTTCGGAGAGCAGGGCCTTGAGGGCGCTGCGGCTGACACCGTAGTATTTGGCGGAACGTGTCTGTTCCTCTGTCACCAGTCCACGTTCCCGCAGGGCCGTCATATGGTGGGAAACCGTAGAGGGGGCGAGCCCCAGAGACCGCGCCAAATCCTGTCCGTTGATGGGGCCGGTTTTTGCCAGCAGCATCAGAATTTGATAACGGGTGGGATCCGCCAGCGCCCGAAGGCCCTCCACAGTTTTTTCACGCTGCCGCTCCGGCTCCCGCAGAGAAATAAACAGAATTTGACGGTTGTGAGGGGTTCCGCTGTAGAAGAAGAACCGCATGGCTTTCCCCGGCATCAGCAGGGAGGGAAGAAAGTAAAAGGTCTCGTAAGGGCCGCGATTAAAGAAGGTCTTGCCCATCAGCTCCTGCGAACACTCCAAGGGGGGCTTGCGCAGAAGCGTCGCCTGGAGTTTCATCCGCTGCGCCTCAATCTGCTCCGTCCTGGCGTCCAGCGCGTCGTGGAGGGCAGGGCAGTCCATCTGCGCGGCAAGTGCGAAGAAATCCTGCCATAGGGCCTCGTTCTGCCGTAAAAAAGCGGAGAAGGCAAGATAGTTGGGGCAGTCCTTTGAGACGGTCTCATAGAGCCGGGTGAGGGCGTCGTCGTCCGTCAGGGCTGCGGCCAAATCTGTGTCGGATATTCCGTAGCAGTGCTCCCACGCGCCCTGCCGCAGCAGCCGCTCCACCGTTGGAAACGATAAAATCTTTTCCAGCATCCCGGAACGGGTCAGCTCCGGCCCCATGTAATCCAACAAAAAGTCGAACATGGAAAAGCCTTGTAGCTTGCTGACAGCGTTCCAGGTTTCAAACAAGCGCCGATAGCGTTGCTTCCAGACCGCAATGTTCGAAGGGCCGAAAAGCGTGGAGCATAGCGTATGAGCTTCCTCACCGTCCAGCAGAACCCGGGCGCCGAACATGGGCTCCAGCTCCGGAAGAAAGGCAAAGATACAGTTGTCGGTCAGCGTTTGCCAGAGCATTTTCAAGCCTCCCTCGAATTGATACAGAGCAATAAAGCTCTTTATTTGTATGGAATACCCGTATTATACTAAAGCCCAATCAGATGAAGACAAAGATTTGCGAGATGGAATTGCGTCAGACAAGTCGCTTTCCGCAGCGTATCATGGAGATATATGGCTAAGGAAAGCAACGCAGCATGGCACAATTCCAGCCGCAAAGGATGTCTGATTTCGATTGGGTTTTATTATATCACGCCGGATGAAAAAAAGCAAATTCTGACAGGTCCAAATATCTGAATGATGTGGCCTGCCTGAAATCAGCGGCGCGACCGCCGGGGCCGCGCCGCTGCTCGGGTCTGTTGTATGGTGCTGCCTGCAGCTTCATATTTGCCTCCCATAAACCCCACAGAAAAAGCTGCATTGTGCATTCCGCGGGGCTGAGACAGCATGGGGCGGACTTTGCGCCAAAGGGTGCAAACCGGGCAGGGCACTTTGTTCGATGTCGCTCCAATCAGTTAAAGCATCTGATTGGAGATCGGATCAGTTCATTTCCGCCAGTTCCAGGCCCGGATTCTTGCGGATGGTGAAGTCAATGGCCCAATAGGAGGAGAAGAGCAGCAGCTTTCTGCCCCGGTAGTCCTCTAACAGCTCCACGTCGGAGGAGAGGTTCAAATCCTTTTCCGGCACAGGGCTGGCAGTAATAAAGCGAAGCTCCTCATAAGGAAGGCCTTCCATTCGCAGTTCCACCCCGTACTCGTTCTTCATCCGGTACTGGAATACGTCAAACTGCAGGGTCCCCACGACGCCCACAGTGACCTCCTCCATGCCGGTATCCGGCTTCTTAAAAATCTGAATAGCGCCCTCCTGGGCGATCTGCTCGGCGCCCTTGATGAACTGCTTGCGCTTCATGGTGTCTCTGGGACTGACCCGGGAGAAGTGCTCCGGGGCAAAGGTGGGAATGCCGGCATAGCGGAACTTTTTCCCCGGAACGGTGATGGTGTCTCCGATGGCGAAAATACCCGGGTCAAAGACGCCGATGATGTCTCCGGCGTAGGCCTCCTCCACAATTTCACGCTCCGAGGCCATGAGCTGCTGGGGCTGGGACAAGCGCATTTTTTTTCCCGCCTGAACGTGGAAATATTCCGAATCCCGCTGGAACTGCCCGGAACAGATCCGCATAAAGGCAAGACGATCCCGGTGGGCCTTGTTCATGTTGGCCTGAATTTTGAAGACAAAGGCGGAAAAATCAGGGCTGAAGGCGTCAATTACGCCGCAGTCCGCCGTCCGGGAGAGGGGGGGAGGCGTCATCTGCAGGAAGGCCTCCAGGAAGGGTTCCACACCGAAGTTGGTCAGAGCGGAGCCGAAGAATACGGGGCTGAGCTCGCCGGCGCGCACTTCCTCCATGTTGAACTCTCGTCCGGCAGAGAGCAGCTCCACCTCCTCGATGAGTTGGGTGTGCTTTCGACTGCCGATGATGTCGGCAACCGCGGGATCGTACAGATCGATTTCCTGCTTCTCCGCCTTGTTCTTTCCGCTGATACCGGAGAACAGCAAAAGTTGGGACTTTTGCCGGTCATAGACCCCCTGAAACTCCTTGCCGGAGCCAATGGGCCAGTTCATGGCACAGGTTTCAATTCCCAGCTCATGTTCCAGCTCGTCCAGCAGATCAAAGGGATCCTTGGATTCCCGGTCCATTTTGTTAATGAAGGTAAAAATGGGAATGTGACGCATGGCACAGACCTTAAAGAGCTTTCGGGTCTGGGCCTCCACACCCTTACTTCCGTCGATCACCATGACGGCGGAATCTGCAGCCATCAGGGTCCGGTAGGTGTCCTCGGAGAAATCCTGGTGGCCGGGGGTGTCCAGAATATTGATGCAGAAGCCGTCATACTGAAACTGCATGACGGAAGAGGTAACGGAAATACCGCGCTGCTTTTCAATTTCCATCCAGTCCGAGACGGCGGCCCGGGCGTTTTTCTTGCCCTTGACAGCGCCGGCCTGGGCAATGGCTCCGCCGTAGAGCAGAAATTTCTCGGTTAGGGTCGTTTTACCGGCGTCAGGGTGCGAAATAATCGCAAAGGTTCTGCGCCGGGAGATCTCTTGTTGTAAGTTTGCCATAGTATGCTCCTTAAATAATTTATCTTTCACGCAGAAAAGCTATTTCTTACATGGGGATCTCCTCAAATCAATCATTGGACTATCAGAAAAGGCCCGGAGCCAAAGCTCCCTGCCTTTTGCAGATCTTTTTTATCATACCACAGCTTCTTCAGAATTACAAGGAAAAATCGGTTGCTTTTTTTGCAAAACAGCAGTAAAATAAGAGATACTTTGAGTAAAACAGACAGAAAGGGGGAGCGGCCATGGACCGCAATTCGCCCATCGTGGTCTTTGATTCCGGCGTCGGTGGCGTCAGTGTACTGCGCTCGCTGATCCGGGAGCTGCCCTGTGAGCAGTTTGTCTATTTTGGGGATTCCGCCAACGCCCCCTACGGCCCCCGCAAGACGGAGGAGATTCGCTCCCTCACGCTGGAGAACCTGGCCCGCCTCAAGGAGGAATGGGACTTCAAGGCGGCCGTCATTGCCTGCAATACCGCAACCTCGGCTGCCATTGCAGCGCTGCGGGCCTCCTATCTCACTGTGCCGGTTATCGGCATTGAGCCGGCTTTGAAGCTGGCGGCGGACCGTCACCCAGGCGGTACCGTCGTGGTCATGGCAACGGAAACCACCCTTCGGGAAGAAAAGTTTGCTGCCCTGACCCGGCGGACGGAAAGCCGCTGTCAGGTGGTCAGTCTGCCATGTCCCCAACTGGTGGAGTTTATCGAGAGGGGGGAGACCGACAGCCCTGCGCTGGAGGCCTATTTGCGGGAAATGCTCGGCCCCTATTTGCAGGGGCAGGCGGCGGCCTTGGTGTTGGGCTGCACCCACTTCCCCTTTGCGGGGGGCGTTCTGCGGCGGATCATGGACCCTGCTACCGAGCTGCTGGACGGCAGTGAGGGCACGGCGCGGAATACCCGCTCCCAACTGGCGGAGCGCTCGCTGCTGCGGGAGACAGGGGAAGGGAGTGTTCGCTTTCTCAATTCAAGTCCCGACCCGGAACTGACGGAGCGCTGCCGTCAACTGCTGCAGGTGGAGCCCCTGCCGAATCCAATCGAATCAGAACAAGCGAAAAGGAGAATTGTTATGGACCCCAAAGAACGCTTTATTGCCATTTTTCGTCAATATATCCACCGGCCCGGTGCGGAGGAGCTGCTGCAATTTCTGACGGAATCCGATTTTTTTGTGGCGCCTGCCAGTGCCCGCTATCATTCCTCCACCGCCGGGGGACTCTGCCAGCACAGTCTGAATGTCTTCGACTGCCTGCGGGCCTATCTGGCCCGGCCCCGGGTCCAGCAGCTCTACGGCCTGACCGGAGAGAACTACGGCGAGGAGAGCATTGCCATTGTCTCCCTGCTCCACGACCTGTGCAAAATTGGCTGTTACCGTCCCGGCTTTCGCAACGTCAAGGACGAGCGGGGGGTCTGGCAGAAGGTGTCAACCTATAATTTTGAAGATGATCTGCCCTTCGGACACGGCGAGAAGTCCGTCTGGATGGTGATGAAGTATATGGATCTGACGGACCACGAGGCCTTTGCAATCCGCTATCACATGGGCTTCTCCGGGGAAGAGGATGCCCGTACCGTGGGCCAGGCTATGGCAAAATTTCCCCTGGCCTTTGCCCTCAATGTGGCGGATTCCGAGGCAACCTATTTCCTGGAAACGACCCCGTAGTGCCGCAGCAGGCAAAGCTGTTTCCCTGTGAAATGCCCCGTGTTATGAGAGACAGGTATCAAAAGAGCTGTCTGACGTGCAAATATCAGACAGCTCTATTTCGTTCTTCGACGAAAAAGTAATAAAAACGGTTTTATACTGCATCCAAAAATGGGGATACAGCCCCGGACAAGGCCCGCGGGAATCACTGATAGCATTCTTCCCGAATCACGCCGATATAGGGCAGATTGCGGTAGTAGTCCGCATAATCCAGACCGTAGCCTACCACAAATTCGTCTGGAATTTTGAAGCCGTAGTAGTCTACATGAAAGCGGTCTGGCTTGTTGACGATCTTATCAAGCATGGTGACAGTGGTAATGGAGCTTGGCCTGCGGGTGGCAAAGAGCTTCACCAGATAATCCAGCGTCAGGCCGGAATCAATGATGTCTTCCACCAGAACAATGTGGCGTCCCTCCATGTCGATGCCGGAATCCTTCAGCAAATGGACGACGCCGGAGGATTTTGTGCCGTGGAAGTAGCTGGAGGCGGAGATGAAATCCATGTCCATCTGGCAGTCCATTTCTCGGCAAAGGTCTGTGAAGAAGAAGACGGCGCCCCGGAGCACGCAGATCATCAGGGGTGTTTCACCCTGAAACTTTTCACTCAGCTCTCTGCCGAGCTCGCGCACCCGGGCGGCAATCTGCTCCCGGGTGAACATAACATATTTGATGTCTTCTTTTGCAGTTCGAATCAGCATAGTCGTTCCTTTTCTCCTTTAACGAGTTTGGGGCTCTCTGCCGCAGCCCGTGTACAATC
>JAGAEW010000151.1 GCA_017612935.1 Oscillospiraceae bacterium | reverse complement strand
CCCGCCACAGCAATCGCGGCAAAGCTCCGTTTTCCCTCGGAAACCGCCTTGAATACGGCGACCCGCTCGGCACAGACGCTGGGTCCGTAGGCAGCGTTTTCCACATTGCAGCCCTGATACACTGTCCCGTCTTCGCAGAGCAGGGCTGCCCCCACGGCATAAGCGGAATAGGGGCAATACGAGCGGCTTCGGGCTTCTCTGGCAAGCGCAACCAGTTGTTCTGCTGTCATCATAGCATAATTTCCTCCCGAAAGCTTTTTCCCTCCGTTTGCAAAGGCAACTGAAACAGATCACAGATTGTAGCTGCAATATCTGCAAAGCAGGGGCGCACGCCGATATTGCCCGGCTTGACCCCCGCCCCCAGCATCAGCAGGGGGATGTACTCCCGGGTGTGGTCAGTGGTGGCGGTGTAGGCCGGATCGCAGCCGTGGTCGGCGGTGATGAACACCAGATCCTCCGGCCCCATCTTCTCCAAAAACTGCGGCAGCCAGGCGTCAAATTCTGTCAGAGCGGCGGCGTAGCCGTCCACGTCCCGGCGATGGCCGTAGAGCATATCAAAATCCACTAAATTCACAAAGCACAGCCCTGTGAAGTCCCGCTCCGCATAGGAAAGCGCCTGCCGCATTCCGTCGGCATTGCCCTGGGTATAAACGTACTCCGTGATCCCCTGCCCGGCGAAGATGTCATAGATCTTCCCCACGGCGATGGAGGCCAGCCCGGCATCCTGAAAGGCGTCCAGCATCGTTTTGCGGGGAGGCTCCAGAGAAAAATCGTGGCGCCTGGCGGTGCGAGTATAATTTCCGTTCCCCTCCCCCACAAAGGGCCGGGCAATCACACGGCCCACGCCATGTTTGCCCCGGAGGATCCTCCGAGCAATCCGGCAGTACGCATAGAGCTGCTCCACCGGGACCACTTCCTCATGGGCCGCAATCTGAAACACGGAATCGGCGGAGGTATAGACAATCAGATCCCCAGTTCGCCGGTGCTCGTCACCGTATTCGTTGATGACGGCGGTGCCGGACCAGGGCGCATTGGCCAGGACCCCCCGTCCCGTGGCCTCCCGGAAGGGCTTGAGCACCTCCTCAGGGAAGCCCTCCGGATAAGTGGGCAGGGGCTCGGGAGACACCACACCGGCAATCTCCCAGTGTCCGATGGTCGTATCCTTTCCCATGGAGCGCTCCGCCAGCTTGCCGAAGGCGCCGCGGGGCGCTTTCACCGGGCCGATAAAATCCAGCCCGTCAATATTGCCCAGGCCCGCCCCCCGCAAATTTGGGATAGACAGACCCTTTGTGCCGGCGCAGGAACGCAGGGTATTCACCCCAATGTCCCCGAAGCGGGCTGCATCCGGCAGCTCCCCTGCGCCGCAGGAATCCAACACAAACAGAAAAATACGTTTCATAGAATTCTGCCTTTCTGTCATTGTTCCAGCTTAACTGCTGTTTCCAGCGCCACCTGCATCATCTGATCGAAACCGGTCTGGCGTTCCTCAGCGCTGAGATACTCGTGGCGAATCAGTTGGTCGGAAACAGAACAGATGCACAGGGCGTTCTTGTGCAGCCGGGCAGCATTCAGATACAGGGCGGCAGATTCCATTTCGATTGCCATAATCCCCATCTTCCGCCAGTTTGCCTTCGGGTCCAGGGCCTCCGGCAGGCCTGCATCGTCGTCATAGAAGAAATCAGATGATAGTATATTTCCCACATGGTGGACTGCTCCCAGTTCCCGGGCAGATTGGGTGGCAGCACAGAGCATCTCATAGGAGCAGATGGGAGCAAAACTTCCCATCAGGTGGAACTGGGCCTGGTAGTTGGAGTCCATAGAGGCGCCCATGGCAATTACAATGTCCTTCAGGTTGATCTCGGGCTGAATGGCGCCGGCGGAGCCGATCCGCAGGATGTTCTGAACACCGAAGGCCTCATAGAGCTCCCGGGAATAGATGCCCATGGAGGGCATTCCCATGCCGGAGGCCATGACGGAAACCCGGACATCCCGATACGTCCCGGTGTAACCCTGAATCCCCCGGACATTGTTCACCAAAACGGGGCCCTTGAGAAACTGCTCTGCGATATATTTGGCCCGCAGCGGATCGCCGGGCATCAATACAGTCCGGGCAAAGTCCGCAGGCGTTGCCTTGATATGGGGGGTTGGAAAGTTCATGGGAATGCTCCTTTCAGATTCAATTTGAGAATCGGCGCTCCCGCTTCGGAACTGCGCCGGGGTCTGTGGATAGTATACACGATTTTTCGCCCCGGTGCAACGATTATTTGTGCAGAAACGCAGCGGCAGCGCCCCTTGGCGCAAACTCCGTCTCATACAGGCTCCGAAGCGCAACACGGGATCCGACCCCTTTCTAAGTGTTTTATGGCAGACCGATAGCCGGCCTTATACCTCCAGCGCCTCGCGGAGCTTTTCGAGGGCCTTTTTCTCGATGCGGGAAACGTAACTGCGGCTGATGCCGAGGCGCTGGGCCACGGCATGCTGCTTCTCCGGTCTACCGCCGCCGATGCCGTAACGCAGACAGATCACCTCTTTCTCCCGACCATTCAGACAATTCTCCACGGCCCGTCGCAGCTTGGCGGTCTCCTCCTTGCGGGACAGGTCCTCAAACAGGTCCTCGTCAGAGGCAACTACATCCTGAACCGAGAGAGAAGTTCCGTCCTTCCCGGTTCAATGCAGTCAGACAGGGACACATCCCCCGCCAGCTTGCGCTGGCTGCGAAAATGCATCAGAATCTCATTTTCCACGCAGCGCGCCGCATAGGTCGCCAGACGGGCCCCCTTGGAGGGGTCAAAGCTCTCAATTCCCTTAATGAGCCCTATGGTGCCAATGGATAGCAGATCCTCCTGATCCCCCGACTGCGTGTAGTATTTTTTCATAATATGGGCCACAAGGCGGAGATTGCGTTCGATCAAAATATTTCGCGCCGCAATGTCCCCGGCAGCAGCGCGTTCGAGGTACAATCGCTCCTCTTTGGCGGAAAGAGGCTTGGGAAAGGAGCCCGGTTGATCCAGTCGCAGAGAACAGAGCATGGAGCCCAGCATCAAAAGCAGAGCTGTGGAAAGCATACAAATCACCTCACAGCACTTTATTCGCAGGCTGGTTGTCCATATGTCAGCAGCATTCCTCCATGAAGACGGCGCCGTTCTGCAACACCTCCCCCGTCTTTGGCTGCTTGCAAAGGGGACATGTTCTTTTCACAGTAAAACATGAGAAGCCGTATGACACGACTTCTCATGTTTTACTGTGGGACACTTTACCGCCCCACCGACTGTTTTTCGCCTCAGGCCACGACGGACGGGCTCTGTGGAAAACAGGAATTCAGTTTCCGCCGACCGAAAGCTCTCCTGTGACCTCAACGACATACTCATCCACCACATCCAGCCCGTCCAGCTCCGTATCTTCTTCCCGGGCTTCATCGGACGTTTCAGTTCCCTCAGACTGGGACGCTGCGTCGTTTTCCGATGCAGCCCCAGAACCGGCTGTGTCCGCACCCCGCTTCTCCCCGGAGGCGGCGTCGGAACCCCTTTGTCCGCCCTGCGCGGCGGCTTCAATGGCAGAGCCCTTCGGCTGTGTTTCAGTTTCTGACTTTTTCGTGCAGGACACACAGAGCAAGAGCAGTGCCGCCATCCATACAACAAGGATTTTTTTCATTGATTTTCTCCTTCCTTCTATTGCGATCCAACGGTCACAGCGCGAAATTGCGCACTGTCCTCCGAGACCTTCAGATTTCAGAAAACAAGCCTCAACGCCCCCGGCGATAGAGCCGGGCCAGTCCTCCTTCAGAGGTTTCCCGGAAGGCCTTTGCAATGTTGATACCGGTCTGATACATCGTTTTAACCACCATATCAAAGCTGATGGACTGGGTTTCATAGAGGAAATACGCCAGATTCATGCAGTTCATCGCCCGCATGGCTGCAACGGCGTTTCGCTCGATGCAGGGAATCTGCACCAGCCCGCAGATGGGATCACAAGTCAGTCCAAGATGATGCTCCAACGCAATCTCCGCGGCAAACTCAATCTGCTCAAAATTCATCCCGCAGAGCTCCGCCAGCGCCGCCGAGGCCATGGCACAGGCTGATCCCACCTCCGCCTGACAGCCGCACTCCGCGCCGGACACCGAGGCGTTTTGTTTAATCAGGCTGCCAATCAGCCCCCCCACTGCCAGCGCATGAAACACCTGTTCGTCAGAAAAGCCGTGCTGCTCCTGCATATAGCGCATCACCGCCGGAACCACACCGCCGCTTCCGCAGGTCGGAGCGGTGACAATCACACCGTTGTCCGCGTTCTGCTCCGACACCGCAAAGGCGTAGGCACAAATAATGCGTGTCTCCTTCACCTGGGGCATCTGATTTTTGTTTGCCTGTTCATAGAGCCGCTTGGCCTTGCGCTCCAAATTCAAGCCGCCGGGCAAAACCCCTTCGGCATGAAGGCCGTCTGCAATCGCCCAGCGCATAGCCTTCCACACCTGAGCGAGAAAGTCCCAAATTTCCGGCCCCTCGGTCATCTCCACATACTCCCAAAGCCGAATCTTCCGCCATTGACAAAAACGAATGATCTCTGCCAGAGAATTTTCCGGATAGACCTGATCCGAATTCTTTTCAGGGGCTCTGCCCTCAATCAGGATGTCTCCGCCGCCCACCGACTGCACCCGCATCCGGGGCGTTTCAACGCCATCCTCCAACGCAAAGAAATCCAACGTATTCGGATGCTGCAGATCTGCGGGTGTTTCCTGAGAATACACAATCTCTGTCGGCGTCGGCTCCAGAACCTGCCGCAGCACCCGATCGGTGCCGTGGCCTACGCCGGTCTTGGCCAGAGAATCATAGAGCACAACACGGTAGCCCTCAGCCCTCGGATGCTCCTGCTTAAAAAGCTGTGCCGCTCGCTCCGGACCCATTGTGTGAGACGAAGATGGTCCCTTTCCGATTTTATAAATATCACGAATGGAACGCATGGCGCTCCCTCCTTGTTGCGATGTTTTTGAAGAAGTTCAAACTTACCTGATTTTATTGTACCACGTTTCAATTAAAAATCAACCGAAATCTTGCGCGGGGCCGGATTGTGTGCTACAATCTATAAAAATGTTTGGGGACGGTGATTTCGATGCGTTTTTTTCATCTCTCGGACTTGCATTTCGGAAAATCCCTTCACGGCGTCAATCTGCTGGAATCCGGCGATCAACCCCACTGGGTCGAGGGCTTCCTGACCCTTGCCGCCCGGACCGGGCCGGACGCAGTCGTCATCGCCGGCGACGTCTATGACCGGGGCGCTCCCGCCGCCGGAGCGGTAGAGCTGCTGGATCGGCTGCTCACCGGCCTGAGTGAGCTCGGCATTCCGGTTTTGCTGATCCCCGGGAACCACGATTCCCCCCAGCGGCTCGCCTTCGGGCGCAGGCTGCTGGAGCGGCAGGGACTTCACATTGCTCCGCCTCTGACGGCGCCGGGGCGCTTGACCCGCGTCACCCTCACAGATGCCTACGGTCCGGTAGACTTCTGGCTGATACCTTACCTCTTCCCTGCCCTTGCCTCTGCGGCCCTTGGCCGGGAGCTGCGGGACTATGACGAAGCCCTTCGGGCTGTACTCGCCGCCCAGGAGTTGGATCCGGCCCGGCGGAACGTCGTCGTTGCACACCAGAACGTCACGGCAGGAGGCGCCGAGGCCGAGCGCGGTGGATCGGAATCCGCCGTGGGCGGCGTTGGACAGGTAGATTTCACTGCCTTTGACGGTTTCGACTATGCGGCACTGGGGCACATCCACGCGGGCTACTCTGTGGGACGCTCTGCCGTACGCTATGCCGGATCTCCCCTGTGCTATCACTTCAACGAGACAAAGCAGGCGCAAAAAGGCCCCCTGCTTGTGACCCTCGGCCCGAAGGGAACTACACCTGACATCGAGCTGATGCCTCTGGCGCCGCTGCACCCCCTGCGCTGCAATACCGGCAGCTATGAAGCTGTCCGGACCGCCGAAGCAGCCCGGACGGTCGGTGGAGAATACGTCAGCATCACCCTCACAGACCGGCGCATTACGCCGCAGCTCGCCGAGGATCTGCGAGGACTGCTGGAAACCCGGGACAGCCTGCTGTTGGAGCTGAGCTCCTCCTTTCGCAGCGTCGGCAGCGCGGACAGCCCCGTTGTCTCCGAGCTGGGCCAGCGGGGTCTGGTGGAGCTGTTTTCGGATTTCTACGCTCAGAAATATGAATCCGCCGGGCCGGAGGAAGCAGAGCTTGTCCTTCTGGCCCGGGCGGAGGAGCTGGCCCAGAGGGCCGAGCTCCGCCTGCCTCCTGAGGAAGCGCAGGTGGAGGCTCTGCTGAAGGATGCGCTGCGGAGGGGAAAGCTGTGAAACCGATTTGTCTTGAACTGTGTGCCTTCGGCTCCTACGCTGAGCCAACGCTGCTCTCCTTTGACGCCCTGACCCACGGTCTTTATCTCGTCACCGGCGACACCGGAGCTGGAAAAACCACGATCTTCGACGGAATTGTTTTCGCCCTCTACGGCCAGGCCAGCGGCCGGGATCGAAATCCCGCCATGATGCACTGCGATTTCGTGGAGAAAAGCGTGGACACCGTGGTCAAGCTCACATTTTCCCAGGCCGGCAGGCGCTACACCGCCACCAGAATCATTCACTTCCCCAAGAAACGCAAGGGGGACGGAGGCTTTGGGGACGCCGAGATTCAGGCACTTCTGACCGGGGAGGATCTGACGCCCGTAGAGGGCGCGAGCCGGGTCACAGCCGCCTGTGAAGCTCTTTTGGGCCTCAATGCAGAGCAGTTCCGCAAGATTGTCATGCTGGCCCAGGGGGAGTTCCGGGACTTTTTGAAGGCGGACAGCGAGAAGAAAAATGAAATTCTGGGCAAGCTCTTTGACAGCTCCGCCTATTTGTGGTATCAGCGCCTGTTCGAGAGAGCCTGGCACAGGCTGGAGGCAGAACGGGACGCAGAGCGGGACGCTCTGCGGAATCTGCTGGAGACTCGCCTCAGCCTGCCGCAGGATTCAGATCCTGCCCGCTTCCTGCCGGATGAGCCGGAGCTGCTGGAAAATCTGGATGCTCTGCTGGAGCAGGCCCGCTCCGAATCCGCCGCCTTGGAGGCGGCCCTGAAGGCCGCCGAAGCCCAGCGGGACGGTCTGCTGGTGCAGAAAACCGAGGGCCTTAACCGCAACAAATTGCTGGATCAGTTGGAGGACGGAGAGGCCCGTCTTGCCGCGCTGGAGGCTCAGGCGGACAGCTTTGCCCAACGGAGCGCCGTGCTGGAGCGGGCAGAGACCGCCCTGTACCGGGCCATGCCCCCTCTGCGGGAAGCAGAACGCTGTGCCCGGGACCGGGACGCCGTCCGGGAAAGCGAAGCACAAATGCAGTCGCTGCTGGATCGGCGGAGGTGCGACTATCACAGCGCGGTAAAAAGTCGGGAGCAGGACGAAGCACTGCGCGAGCAAAAAGACGCGATTGCGGCTCTGCTGACAGAGCTTGAGCGACAGCTTGCGTTGTTCTCCGACTTGCAGCAGGCACAGCAGTCCCTGGCCCGGGCCAGAACCGGGCAGGCAAACTGTGTCGCCCGGCAGGACAGGCTCTCTCAGGCTCTAAAAGCCGCCGCAGACCGCCGCAGCGAACTACAGCGGCAGCTTGAGGACCTGTCGGACCTGGATCTGCGTCTGGATCAGGCCCGGCGGGAGCAGGAGAACGCCGCACGCATTCAGACGAAGTATAACGAGATTCAGACGGGCTGCGGAGCCCTGAAAAACCGCGCAGCGCGTCTTGCGGAAAACGACACGGCCTTCCGGAATTTTACCCGGGATGTACTGGCGGCCCAGACCCGCTACAACGAGCTCTACCGCCGCTTTCTGGCGGGGCAGGCGGGACTGCTGGCCGGAGAACTGCGCCGGGCCGTAGAAGAACAGGGGGATGCGCTCTGTCCGGTCTGCGGAACCCGGCTGGACGGATCACATCTGCAGCATCTGCCCCCGAAGCGGGAAGAGACCCCCTCTAAGGAGACTGTGGAAGCCGCCAGAAAGCAGGCGGAAGATCTGGAACAGACCCGACAGCAGAAAAAAGAGCAGTTGGATCTGGCCCACAGTCAGTTCCTCTCCAAGCGGGAGCTGATGCTTCGTGAGACAGCCCAGCTCTGCTCCGGCTGCGAGGACTGGGAAACCCTCACCGCTCCCGGCTTTTTGGAGGGTTTGATCGATGCGGCTGCCGCCCGCAGCGCTGCTGCGGCGGAGGCTCTTGCAGCGGCAGAAGCCGCCTGGCAGGAACGCAGCAAGCTGCAGCAAGCCCTGGCAGAAGTTGAGCAGAGCATAGAGGCCCTGCGAGCCGAGCAGGACAGCCTGCGGCAGGAACGGACGGAGCAGGAGAAGGCACTAAGTGCCGCCGAGCAGTGTTCCGTCATGCTGCAATCACAGCTCTGCTACCCAAACGAAGCCGCTGCGAAGGCGGAGGCAGACAGGCTCCGGGCAGCCCACAGCAGGCTCCGGGAGCAGCTTTTGGCCCATGAAACAGCAGAAAAGCAGGCCAAGGCAGCCCTTGACACTCTGGAGGGCCGACTTCAGAGCACCCGAAAAACACTGGAAGAACGGATCGCAGCGGCCGACCGGGCCGAGGCCGCCCTGCGCCGGAGCCTGGCGGAAACAGGCTTTTCCGATGCCGGAGCCGTCGCAGAAGCCCTTCTCCCCTGCCGGGGCATGGAGGGCGAGGCCTGGCTGCAACAGGAACGGGCCGCCCTTTCCGACTATGACCATCGGCGCAAAACTCTGACCCAAAACGTAGCAGAGCTGCGTCAGCAGGCCGCCGGACAGGAACGCAGCAATCCGGAAGCCCTCGATCAGGCCTTTGCAGCGGCAGACAGCCGTTGCCAAACTCTGCGCCAGCAAGAGCGCGGTCTGCATCAGTGGTTCGAAAACTGTACCGAGGTCCGGGATCTGGCCGGGCAGCGCTTGGCCGCACTGGAGGCCACACAGGGAGCCTGGAACCGATTGGAGAAGCTGGGCTCTCTGGCGGCAGGCTCCAAGGGGGACGGGGGCAGGTTGAGCTTTGAGCGCTATGTAATGGGCGCCGTATTCCGGGAGATTTTGGAAATGGCGAACCGTCGTCTGGATCTCATCAGCGGCGGGCGCTATCAGTTGGAGCACAAGACCGCAGCAAACCGCGCCAACGCCCAGGCGGGGCTCGACATAGAAATTCTTGATCTCTCCACCGGAAAACGGCGGCCCTCCGCCAGTCTCTCCGGCGGCGAGGCCTTTTACACCTCCCTGGCCCTGGCCCTTGGCTTGTCCGACGTGGTGCAGCACCACGCCGGCGGCATGAAGCTGGAAGCCCTCTTTATCGACGAGGGCTTCGGAACCTTGGACGAGGATATGCTGGACAACGCCCTGGCCGTGCTGAACCAGCTCACCCAGGGGAATCGGCTGGTGGGCATTATCTCCCATGTGGACAAGCTCAGCGCCAGCATCCCCCAGAAGATTGTGGTGAAAAGCGGACCGAAGGGCAGCAGCCTCAGGGTCGTAGTCTGACAGGGAGGATTTGAGGCGCCAGCCTTCAAATCCGACGGCAGGGCAGCAGCACCCTGTACTCCCGGCAACCGTGAGCCCCTTCCGCTGCTGACGGGCAGCGGAAGGGGCTCCTTATGTCATCTCAGATCATCCGCCCCGCCAACTCTTCCGGACAGTTCCCGGTTCGCCCGGGCAAGGGCTTCCAGAGACAGCTCCCCCGCAAGCTTGAACAGAGCGTCCGCCAGCACTGTCTCCAGCGAGCGGCCGGCGGATTCCGCAAGTTTTGTATAAAAGTCCGCTGTGATCTCATCCAGTACAATCGTAACTGCGAGCATATTCTCCTCCCTCCACGAGGGCAAGCGCCAAAGCACGGAGCCGCCCGGAACGCCCGGCCAGAGCCTCCGCTGAACGCGGCTCTGATGCCGCAGTCCCCCCTTCTAAGGGGCAGGCGCAGCCCTGCGCCGCTCTGCCCGAACCCTTCTTTGGGTGGTCCCTGATTTATCCTATGCACAGGCTTGACAGATGTGATATAATAAATACCAGCAATTCAGCCGTCTTGAAAGGAAGAAAAGACTATGGCAAACGATAAGAAACTCGACAAAAAGGTCGAACAGATCACTGACATGGAGGTGGACTTCGCCCAGTGGTTCACCGACGTATGCAAGAAGGCGGAGCTGATTGATTATTCCTCCGTCAAGGGTATTTTCATCTACCGTCCCTACGGCTACGCCATCTG
>JAGAEW010000025.1 GCA_017612935.1 Oscillospiraceae bacterium | reverse complement strand
TGGAACGGACCCACAGGGAGCTGGAATCGCTGGTCAGCGAGGCGGAAGCGCGTCCGCTGTCGGAGCTGCTGGAGCTGCGGGAGCGGATCAACAACGGCCCCTATCCGCTACAGATCCGTACTCCCTATGCAGAGCGGGTTACAAGCTGCATCGAAGGGCTTCAAAAAGAAAGACTGCGGGAGCTCTGTGCCGGGATAGAAGGGGCGCAGCTGCGGGAGCTGGAGGAGATCCGTGAGCGCCTCTCGGCCGAGCCCTGCGCCGAGGTTCTGAAAAATGAGTTTTTCGCCCGGCTCAGCGAACGGAAAACCGCACTGGATCGGATGGCGCTGGATCGGGTCGTGGAGGGGGCTGAGCACAAGTCGCTGAAGGAGCTGCAGGCTGTTTCTGTCACGCTGCAGGCCAACAACTGGAATCAGGAGCTTGTCACGGCCTATCGGCATAAGGTTGAGCTTTTGAAGGAGGCGGCAATTTTCCGCGAGCTTCAGGAGAAGCTGGCCAACCTCAACGATCTGGAGCGACGGGAGCTGATCAGTCTGAAGGAGCAGGTGGCGGGCATGGATCTTGCGCCGCGCTTCACTGTTTCCGCACTGGACCAGATTGATCTCCGCCTGTATCGGATGGATATGCTGCGGCTGATAGCGATGAACAATGACTTTGACCGGCTGAACTATGAGGGCC
This sequence comes from Oscillospiraceae bacterium, assembly GCA_017612935.1. Lineage (GTDB taxonomy): Bacteria > Bacillota > Clostridia > Oscillospirales > Oscillospiraceae > JAFRPC01. Next base: position 7,591 of record JAGAEW010000025.1, on the reverse strand, counting down.
TCGACCTCCTGCGGGCCCAGGTCATGCACACAGATGTCTGCGCCCCGGCCCGCAAGGCCTATCTCAAACGACTGATGGAGCGGGAAAACGCCATTGTGCTTGAAACCGCCGAAGCCCGGGGGCATCTGGCACGGCAGCTGGCTGAAAAGCACAAGCTGCGGACGGCGGACTTCGTATTTGCGGCTCCGTCCCGGGAGTATGAGGAAAAGCTCGCTGCCTTCTGGGGCGGGAGCGGAAAAGAACAGGCGAGGGATTACCCGGCCTTTCTGCTGACAAACGGCAGTTCCTTTGCCATGACCGGGACCCGTTTCTACTATAAAACCGACCGAGGGCTGGAGTATCTGGAGTTGGAGGAGATTCAGCACTTCCAGTACATGAAGCAAAAGCTGTCTTTGAATCTTCAAATCGTCCGGAAGGACAATACCTATCTGTTGAGCGAGGCAAAAATCGGCCGTGGCGGAGCCGAGCACACCCTGAGCTTTTTCAACGAGTGTCTGCAGCGGTGGAATGAGCCGGGGGTAGAGAAAACCCGCTCCGCCGTTCCTCTGATGACAGCCCGCTTTGAGCTCTCACAGTTTACCCAGCCCGTGGAGCCGGTGCTTCCTTCCCCTGAAACGGCCCGGGCGACGCTGCGGGAGCAGCTAAGCGGGAAAAAGCTTGCAGAGGGGCTGATTCCGGAGGGAGAGGAAGGCAGGCAGAAGGCCGGACGGATTCTTCAGGCCTTCGAATTGCCGGAACACACGGAGCTGGTATGGTATTCTGCCAGCTCTCTGCTGGGCTCCATCCGGGAGGGAGCGGCCATTGGGCCGAAGGCGATCTATTGCAGGCAGAGCAAGCAGCCCACGCAGATCATCCCGCTGGAAACAATCTGCCAGATTCAGTCCACGGGAAGCAAGCAACTGACGGTAACAAATCTGGGGAACCAACGGCTGGTTCTGAATGTCTCCGGGGAGCTGGCGGACTGCCTGCGGGATTACGTTGCGGCGATTCAACTTGGAGCCTTCCTGCGGGAAGCGGAAGGCGGTCAGCCATGAAGACGCCGTGCTCCGGCGGCCTGGGGACGCAACTGCTCAGAACGCTGTTGCTCGTTATGTCTGTGGCGGGCTTTGCCGTGTTTTTCGTCCCGGTCTTCGGCGGGATTCTGAATGTCGCCAATTTGGGCGCGATGGGCTTTTTCCTGCTGCTGGGAGCCGTGAGCCTCTGGTGGCAGGGCTTTGTCCGGCTGGTTTCCCGGCTCCGGGCAAACAGCTGGGGGAGACTTCTGCTGTTGCTCTTTGGAGGGGGACTGGCAATTTTGCTGGGGGGGCTGCTGGTGCTGTACGGGCTGATTGCCTCGAAGCTCTGGGAGAAGCCGAAGGATCCCTGTGAGACGGTGATTGTTCTTGGCTGCCAGGTGCGGGGCGAGACCCCCTCTCTTATGTTGCGCTACCGCATTGAGGCCGCGGAGCAATATCTGTTAGAGCATCCCGACGCGGTGGCCATACTCTCCGGCGGACAGGGAGCGGGAGAGCGGATTTCCGAAGCAGAGTGTATGGCTCGGGCCATGCGACAGAAGGGAATTGATTCGGCACGGCTGTATCGGGAGGAGGCTTCCTCCGTCACGCTGGAGAATCTCCGCTTTTCCATGGAGCTCATGGAGCGGGAGGGCCTGTCAAGCCCCGTAGTTCTTGTCAGCAACGACTTTCATATTTACCGCGCCCTGAAAATGGCGGAGGATCTGGGGCTGCCGGCCCAGGGATTGGCTGCCAAGTCCCAGTGGTGGTACAGTCGTCCCACTTTTATCCTGCGGGAGGCCCTGGCGATGATAAAATACAAACTGGTGAATGCAAGTATCACCGCACAGTCTCAAAACTGAAGTGTGCGTTGCTGTTCCTGTTTCGCCGGAATTTTGGAGGAAAACCTGGTATGAAAGAAAGTAAAAACGCAATCCTGTCTCGCCTTGCCCTCCCAATTTGGATGCTGGCGCTGCTGGGCCAGGATTTGCTGTTCCGTCGGCTTTACGGATTCGCCGGCGGAGTGGACTGGCTGGCGCCAATTCCGCTGTCCTTCACGCTGCTTTGGCTGCTGGTTTTTGGGGGACTTGTTTTGCTCTTGCCACGCCTGGGCGGACGGGTCGTGATGCTTCTGATTACAGTGCTGAGCTGCCTGCTTACGGTGGTTCATGCGGTGATGTACCATTTGTTCGGAAACTTTTTCGCCTTTTCCGATCTGCTTTATGCCGGCGACGGCGCTGCCTTTTTCAGCGTTCAGTATCTCCAGATGCGAAAGCTGCTTCTGGCGGACATTGTTCTGACGCTTGCAGTCGGAATTCTGGCAGTGATTTTTCTGCCCCGACACAGGAAGGAAGCTAAAGCAATCCGCAGGCGGGTTGCCGGGGGGCTTGCTGCAATCTGCATCGGCCTCGGGGGGCTGTTTGTGCTGAATCAGAAATTGAGTGTTGAGATGAAAGCCAATGAAATTATGACCTGGAAGGTTCACTCCGACGCGTTCCAGGAATTTGGGACACAGGATCAGATTGAATATACGAGGTTTCAAAATTCAAATATCTGCCTGCCCTTGACCGGCCTGTATCAATACACTGCGCGGGATCTGGCAAAGAATATCCTGTCTGACACGGCGGCGGATAAGAAGAAAATCGTGGAGAATCTGGAGGCCTGGTGTCGGCAGCGGCAGCCCCACGAAGACAACGAGATGACAGGCTGTCTGAAGGGAAAAAACCTCATCATGATTATGGTGGAATCTTTGGATACATGGATGCTGCGGGAGGATGTGATGCCGAATCTCTGTGCGCTGCAAAAGCAGAGCCTGAGCATGGTGCACCACTATACGCCGCTGTATCTGAGCGCCGGAACCTTTTCCACGGAGTTTTGCTCCCAGACCGGAATCATTCCACCTCCGACCGGGGTTTCGACGAATGCCTATTATGAAAATGACTTACCCGCATCGTTGCCGCATCTCTTTGCCCGGGAGGGATATCGGGTCAATTCCTTCCACCCGTCCTACCCGTCGATCTACAACCGCGGCGCGATTCATAAGAATCTTGGTTTTGAAGCCTATCACGACTTTACAATGATGCACATGAAGGACTATATGCTTGATACCCAGATGCTGAATGGATTTGATCAGATGGTCTCCAGAGAGCAGCCCTTCTATTCCTTCATCATAACGTATTCCGGCCACGGCCCCTACAATGAGGAAATGGACAATATCGCGCAGCCGCATCTGGAACAGGCCAGGAAAATCGCCGCTGCTTCGGGGATTACCGCCTCAGCGGACGTAATGGAGCAGTATACCCGCGCTCTGGCCCATATTATGGAGACAGATGACTTCATCGGTGGACTGATGGAACGTTTGGAGCAGACGGGCCTGGCGGACAATACGGTGATCGTACTCTATGGAGATCACTTCTGCAAATATCTGACGGATCTGGACTTCTTGCAGGATCTCAAGGGAGTGGAAAACAGAAATCTTCTGTGCAACACCCCCTGGTTGATCTGGAGTCGGGATCTGGCTCCGGCAACAGAGGAGAAATACAGCTCAACAGCGGATATCTTCCCGACAATCTGCAATCTTTTTGATCTGGACGCGGATTTACAATGCTTTGTGGGCGATGATTTGTTTTCCGAGGCTGGCGGCCTGGTCTACTGGCGGGACGGAAGCGTTTACGATGGAAGCATCTATGTGGACGGAACGAAAAGCGAAAATCTGATGCAGGAGGAGTATGTACGCATTCAGGAAGCCCGGGACAAGCTGGACTTCTCGTGGAACAGCTTCCGGTATAATTTTTTCTCGATTCACAGTCCGCTTCGAGGGAAATAAGCAGTCCTGCTGATTGGGCTGAAGGAGCAAGCGCGGGGCGAGCCCGCCCCGCTCATGTTGTGCTACCACAAAGACAACGTGCATGATTTCGTCATAGATATGAATTCGCCGTTTTCTGGAAGAGCACCGTGCTTTGTGATAGTTCAATCCAATGCAAACTGCCCGCGCTTCGATGAATCGAAGCGCGGGCAGTTGATTGAAGACGATTAGCCGATGGCTTTGGCAGCATCCGTGTTGACCAGGATAACGGTTATAAGGCTCAGCATCACAAAGGCCAAACCGACCCACTTGGTGCATTGCGCCAGTTTGGCGTCGCGGGTCTTGCTGCCGCCTCTGGACATGAAGGAATCAGAGGAACCGGCAATGGCTCCGGACAGACCGGCGGACTTGCCGGACTGAACGAGAATGATCGCGGTGAGAATAACTGCGCAGACCAAATCTGCAAGAATTGCAATATTTCTCCAAGTGTGTAAAGACATATCAGTACCTCCCAATGCCGCAGTTCACGGCATACGGCAGCCGAAATACTATGATAGAGCAGGCTATATATTATCACATAAAGGGAGAAAAAGCAAGAGCTTTTCCGAAAAAAATCAAAAAAGCTTATTGCCCCTTGCCAGCCCAGATTCCCGTGGCGGAGGCGGTGAGGTAGGCATTGATAAAGCCGTCGATATTGCCGTCCATGACAGCGTTGATGTTGGTGTTTTCAAAGCCGGTGCGGGCGTCCTTTGCCAGCGTGTAGGGCATGAAGACGTAGTTGCGGATCTGGGAGCCCCATTCGATCTTCTGCTGGACGCCCTTAATGTCGGAAATCTTGTCGTAGTGTTCCCGCTCCTTGATTTCCACTAACTTGGATTTCAGCATCCGCATACAGGTTTCCTTGTTTTGGAACTGGCTTCGCTCCTGCTGGCAGGCGACCACGATCCCGGTGGGCTTGTGGATCAGGCGCACGGCGGAGGAGGTCTTATTGATATGCTGACCGCCGGCGCCGGAGGAACGGTAGACCTGCATTTCGATATCCTCCGGGCGGATCTCCACCTCCACATCGTCGCTGATTTCGGGAATGACTTCAACAGCGGAGAAGGAGGTATGACGGCGAGCCTGGGAATCAAAGGGAGAGATCCGCACCAGACGGTGGACGCCGTGCTCCGATTTCAGGAAGCCGTAAGCGTTGGCGCCCTCCACTAAAATGTCGGCGGACTTGAGGCCGGCTTCTTCGCCCTCGATGTAGTCGAGAATTTTGTAGGTAAAACCGTGGCGCTCCGCCCAGCGGGTATACATCCGGTAGAGCATCTGGCACCAGTCATGGGCCTCGGTGCCGCCAGCTCCCGCGTGAAAGCTCATCAGAGCGTTGTTGCTGTCGTAGCTGCCGGTGAGAAGGGTTTCAAGGCGGGCGTCCTCCATTTCTGCTTCCAGAGCGGCAAAGCCCTGGGTCAGCTCTTCCAGCATGGATTCGTCCTCTTCCTCCAGAGCCATCTCGCAGATGGTGTACAGATCCTCCCACTGGCTCTGCATTTTGGCAAAGCGGCTGCATTTGCCCTCTAACTGTTTGGTTTTCATCATAATTTTCTGGGACTTTTCGGGGTTGTCCCAGAAGCCGGGAGCCTCTGCCATCGCGTGCAGACGTTCCAGTTCCTCCTCGGCGCCGCCAATATTCAATGAGGCACGCAGATCCGTGAGCTTGGGCTCCAGGTCATTGAGCTTCACTTTGTAGTCTTCAAATTCAATCATTGCAATGTCTCCGTGTCAAAAAATATCACAGCTATTATACAGGATGGGCAGAGCTTTGTAAAGACGGTCCAAAAAAATTTTTTTAAGCTCTTGACATTTTCAAAAAAAGTGCTATACTTACGATACAAGTTCATATTGCTCTTGAGGGAGTAGTACCGAGGTTTTTCTTCGGAGCCGAGTTCGTCATCACGTGGATTTATCCGCCGGATCGGCTTGAAACACGAGACTCATGTTCAGACGAGTTGTCTGTGCATGGGTTTTTTTGTTTATATGTATTATTTTGAAAGGAGAATCCCGATGAAAAAAAGACTGATGAAATCTCGCACGGATCGAAAGCTGGCGGGTGTCTGCGGAGGGATTGCAGAGTACCTGGAGGTGGATCCGACTGTGATCCGGCTGGTCTGGGTGATTGTATCCCTGATCGGCGGCTCCGGCCTGCTGGCTTACATCGCAGCGGCCATCCTCATGCCTGAGGAATGAATGAATCCGGGTCGGGCCGGGCGTCTTGTGTTCGGCCCGACTGCCCCACAATCACAGACAAATTAAGAAAGAAGGATAAAATATGCTGAATCTGATTGCCGCCCCCGTCGTACTGGTTGTTGGTCTTGTGCTCTCCCATGGCTTTCGGGCGAAGGGGAAGAAAACCCTTGCGTCCTTGCTTACAAGCTTTGGAACGCTGCTGTGTGTGGGCCTGCTTGCCATGTCCTGCATTCAGACCGTCCCCACGGGTCATACCGGTGTGCTGACCACCTTCGGCAAGGTGGAGGACACCACGCTGGATTCCGGCGTCCACTTTGTCCTGCCCTGGCAGCAGGTCGTCAAGATGGACAACCGGGTGCAGAAGCAGACTGCCGAGTTGTCCTGCTTCTCCGCTGACATTCAGGAGGTCAACCTGACCTATACCATCAACTATCAGATCAAGAAGTCGGATGCGCAAAACATTTACCGCAACATCGGCGTTGCCTATTATGAAACGGTGATTCAGCCCTGCATCACGGAGTCCGTCAAGGTGGTTACGGCTCGTTACTCCGCCGAGCAGTTGGTGGGCAAGCGCAACGATCTGGCCGCCGCCATTGAAGACGACCTTTCCGAAAAGCTGTTGAACTACAACATCGAGCTGGTGTCCACCTCCATTGAAAATATGGACTTTACCAACACCTTCACCGAGGCCGTTGAGGCCAAGCAGGTGGCCCAGCAGAACAAGCTCCGCGCCGAAACGGAGGCTTCCCAGAAGGTCATCGAAGCCAACGCTGCCGCGGAGGTTCGCAAGGTCAACGCGGATGCGGAGGCCTACGAGCTGCTGAAAAAGGCGGAAGCCGAAGCGGAAGCAAACCGCAAGATCAGTGAGTCCCTGACCCGGGAGCTGATCAACTATACCTATGCCCAGACCTGGGACGGCCAGCTTCCCACCGTTATGGCAGGCGAAAACGGTTCTTCCATGGTTCCGATTCTGGATGTCAATCAACTGCTGCCTGAGCAAGGCGGCCAGGAAAAGCAAGAAGATTGATGCAGCATGACCTTTGTGACAGGCATATCCTGCGTGCAGGCTCGGGAGACAAGCGTTTAGCGTCCCCCCCGGCGGAGCACGCAGAGCAGCAAACCATTGCAAAACGATTTTCCTGAAAATGCCTTGTTTTAAGGGAAATGAGCATGAATTTGACAGTTCCAAATTCAAACGCCCATGGGATTTCTCCCATGGGCGTTTTGTTTGCCAAACAACAAATTAGTTGTTGCGGTAGTAGTTGATCAGGCAGCCGTCCACAATGATCTGGCGCTCGTCCTGGGTCAGACCGCCGAGGGAGAGCTTGATCTCCTTGACAGTGCCGTCGGCCTTGACAACGTAAGCGGAGAAGTTGTCCTTGGCTTCCAGAACCGCCTGGCGGACACCGGGAACGAAGACGTAGTCGCCCAGCTCAAAGGCCTCGGGCTCCTCGCAGAGGAAGGGAACCATGCCCCAGTTGATGCAGTTGGAGCGATAGCGCTTGGTGGCGTAGGAGCGGGCCAGGTTGGCGGAGGCGCCCATCACGCGCTGGCAGGAAGC
>JAGAEW010000150.1 GCA_017612935.1 Oscillospiraceae bacterium | reverse complement strand
AGCTTTGCGTTGAGCTTTTCCTCATAGCTGCGGAACTCCGCCACCGTCATGCAGTTCTCTTCGAAGCCCAGGGTGGAAACACCGAGCTCCGCAATGGCTTCGTTGAGCTGCTTGATGTAGCCGTTGTCCTTGCTGACCATGCGTACATCGAAGCCCTTGAGGTTCTTCTCTGCGGTTTCGATGTAGCGGGAGTCCGTAAAATAGCGGCAGCCCTTCCGGGCCACGATGGCAACGCCTTCGTCCACGTTGAACTGGGCGCAATACTTGCGGGAGATGGGGCTGGTCAGCAGCAGGCCGTCATAGGCGCCCTTGCCCAGCAGAGACAGATACTTTTCAAGATTTGTCATGGCTTTGTAATCCTCCTGTTCCTTGCAGCAAAAATAAAGGGCTGCTCCACCCCGTGGCGGAGCTTGAGCCAAAAGTTATGCAGATGAAGGGGCTTGACCAGAATGGAGGTAGCCCCGGCGCAGTTGGCCCCTAACACATCGGTAAAAATCTGATCCCCCACCAGGGCCGCCTGGCGGGGCTCTGCGTCGAAGCGGGTCAGACAGCGGCGAATCCCCCTGCTCGTGGGCTTGCAGGAGTGGGTGATGCAGCCGATGTTGTGAGCCCGGCAGAAGACGGTGGCCTTTTGCTTCCTGCTGTTGGAGACAACGCAGAGCTGAATGCCCCCCTGCTTCATCCGGTCGATCCAGCTGAGCAGCTCCGGCTGCGGAATCTGGGCGGTATAGGGCAGCATGGTGTTGTCAAAGTCCAGCATCAGCAGGCGAATCCCCCGCTGATGCAGAAACTCCGGGGTAATATCCGTGAGCTTGTGAAAAATCAATCTGGGCAGCAGGGATAGCATGGAACCGTCACCACCTTCATACGCTTTAACGGGAACTATTATAGCACCAAATGCGGGGATTGTCCATGAAAAAATATCTCTATTTTCTCAAAGCCTCCGAAACACCGCCGGATTGTCCCCGGCTGCAGCGGGCATACGGCTTCCGACCGGACGGAAGCTGGTGTGGCCTTCCTCTGCCAAGGGATGCGGCAGGGCTTGTGCTGGAGGATCGCTGTCTGCCCAGCCCCGGGGGGCTGGCTGCGGCTTTGAAGGCCCTGTCCGGCTGGGAGGGCCTGCTCCTGCTGGACTTTGAACGTCCCCCCACGCCCCTGCTGATTCGTCTGGCGCAGGACTTGGCGGGGCGGACGCTGATCGTCCCGCCCTCCTATGCCGCTTGGCCCCACCGGGCGATACTGGTCGGCCCCTGGCCGGGCTATGGCTGCTTTCAGACCTGGCTGCAGCGGCAGCAGGCCCGCTGGGGCTCTATGGTGCTGGACGCAGCGCCCATCCGCCTGCGGGCCAGCCCCGGCGGGGGAAGGCCCATGTTCTGGCGGGGCTCCCTGCCCCAGAGCGGCTTTCCCTGCCCCGGAGCAGGCTGCCTGCACCGCAGGCTGGAGGACGGGTCGGTTCTCTTCTGGGACACGGCCCAAACCCTGACGGAGCGCTGCCGCGACGCCGGAGTTCCCGCCCTCGTCTTCTCGGAGGACTGGGCCGCCCTCAGTCCGGCTCCGCCAAAAGCTTCTGTAAAAAAGCCATGAAGCAGGGTGGGATCTCGTCCAAATCGGCGAGATCCTCTCCTGCTTCGGGAAGTGACAGAAGATGTTGAAATACCTCCATAGAGAGAATACTTGCCTCCTTGAACAGCTCGCAGGAAAATGGTACTGTCTTCTCCCTTTTTCTCGTCTTTTCTCCGAATTTTCTGACTCACAGCGGCTTTTTCAGTAAGCCCTAAATAAAAAAACCTCTTCTCTCAAGTGTTGCCCGTTTGACGTCAATTATAGAAAAATGCTCCATTTCGTCAGGGATTGAAAACGTAGCGATCCAGACGTTCGAAGGCTTCCTCCACAATCCGCTTCGGAAGCGCCAGATTCATGCGAATGCCCCAGGGGTCGTGGAACATTCCACCGTCCTGCCAGGCAACTCCCACGTCGGTTCCCAGCTTTTGCAGCTCTGCAATGGTTTTTCCGTGGGCCTTGCACCACTGCTCACAGTGCAGGAAAAGCATATAGGTTCCCTCGGGCTTCTGCAGGCTGATTCCCTCAAAGCGCTCCCGGATCAAAGCGCTGGCAAAGGTGACGTTCTCGCTCAGAACCTGGCACAGCTCGTTTACCCAGAGCTGTCCTGCCTCACTGTAGGCGCCGACCAGCGCGTGCATGGACAGAACGTTCATGGAATTGTAGTGGGACAGAGAGGCTTCCTTGGCCTGCCGATCCCGGAGCCAGTCGTTGTAGATGATGTGATAGCTTCCCACCAGCCCTGCCAGATTGAAGGTCTTGGAGGGGGCGTACATCGCCGCCGTGTGGTTTCTGGCCCAGGGGCTGACGGACTGGGTCGGAATGTGCTTTCTGCCGTCAAGAATGATGTCGGACCAGATCTCGTCGGAAACCACCCATACGTTGTGGCGCTCGAAAATCTCCATAGCCTTTTCGATCTCCCAGCGCTCCCAGACCCGGCCGCAGGGATTGTGGGGGCTGCAGAAGATCGTGACGTGGGTGTTGTGCGCTACAATCTTCCGCTCCATATCCTCATAATCCAGCCGCCAGATTCCCAGAGCGTCCCGATACATGGGGTTATGGACGATTTCATAGCCGTTGTTTTTGAGGGACATGGTAAAGCCAATATAGGTGGGGCTCTGCACCAGGACAGCATCACCTCGGGAGCAGAGGACGTTCAGGGTAGAAATCACGCCCCCCAACACGCCGTTCTCATAGCCGATGTGTTTTTGTTCCAGCCCGTCCACACCGTTGCGCAGACGGTGCCAGCGGATGATGCTGTCATAATAGGCAGCCGAGGGCTCAAAATAGCCGAAGGCGGGATGCTCCGTCCGGCGGATAATGGCCTCCTGGATTGCGGGACAGGCTAAAAAGTTCATGTCAGCCACCCACATGGGAATGACGGAAAAGCCCTCCTTCGGTCCCGCCGGGGCAAAGCCGCCGGGACGTCCGACCATATCCAGCGCGATGGCATCCTTCCCCCGGCGATCGGGCATAGTTTCAAAGTCATATCTCATAACAGTGCTCCTTCTGTGGTTTTTGAACAGCGCCATTATAGCACAAGCCCCCTCCGATTGCAAGGGCGGAGGGGGCTGACAGATGAAATCATCGGGGAATTTATACCATAGCTTCCGGGTGGAATACCGCGTCGAACTGTTCTCCCGTCAGGAAGCCCAGCTGCAGGCAGGCCTGCCGCAGGGTGAGATTTTCCTCGTAGGCCAGCTTTGCAACCTTGGCGGCGTTTTCATAGCCGATATGAGGATTCAGGGCTGTTACCAGCATCAGGGAGCGTTGCAGATTTTCCTGCATTTTAGTGCGGTTTGCCTGAATGCCGCAGACGCAGTTCTGACGGAAGGCCTGCAGGGAATCGGACAGCAGCCGCACCGAGCGGAGGAAATTGTCCGCGCAGACCGGCAGAAAAACGTTGAGCTGGAAGTTGCCCTGAGAGGCCGCCAGACCCACAGCCGTGTCGTTTGCCATAACCTGCACGGCTACCATGGTTGCCTGCTCGCACTGGGTTGGGTTGACCTTCCCCGGCATAATGGAGGAGCCGGGCTCGTTGGCGGGAATCGTGATCTCACCCAGACCGCAGCGGGGACCGGAGGCCAGCATTCGCACGTCGTTGGCCAGTTTCATCAGATCCGCGGCCAGAGCCTTCAGCGCGCCGTGGGCAAATACCAGTTCGTCGAGACTGGTCAGGGCGTGGAACTTGTTCTGTGCGGTTTTGAAGCTGCTGCCTGTCAGCTCGGAGAGCTTTTCCGCCACCAGAAGGTCGAAGCCAGCAGGGGCGTTGAGACCCGTGCCCACGGCGGTACCGCCGAGGGCCAACTCCCGCAGGGGGGGAAGGGCTGCCAGCAGCATCCGGCGGTCCTGCTCAAAGCCGGTGCGCCAGCCGGAAATTTCCTGGGAAAATCGAAGCGGAACTGCGTCCTGCAGGTGCGTCCGTCCGCATTTGATGGTGTCGCTGTTCTCCGCCTCCAGGCGCTGCAACTCTGCAATCATCTCCTCCAGCGCCGGCAGCAGCTGCTTTTCAAGGGCCAAAACTGCTGCAACATGCATGGCAGTGGGGAAGGTGTCGTTGGAGGACTGGGCGCAGTTGACGTCGTCGTTGGGATGCAGCAGTTTTTTGCCGGCCAACTGATTGCCGCGGTTTGCAATGACTTCGTTTGCGTTCATGTTGGTCTGGGTGCCGGAGCCGGTCTGCCAGACTACCAGCGGGAAATGCTCCGAAAGCTTCCCGGAAATCACCTCATCTGCGGCCGCGCAGAGGCAGGCGCATTTTTCCTCCGTGATTTTTTGGGGCTGGAGGGTGCGATTTGTCAAAGCCGCCGCCTTTTTCACAAGGCCGAAGGCGTGGATGATCTCGTCCGGCATGGTTTCGATTCCAACGCCGATGGGGAAATTGCGGCGGGAGCGCTCTGTTTGGGCGCCCCACAGCCGATCGGCGGGAACCTCAACGCTTCCCATGCTGTCGTGCTCTGTCCGAAACTCCCTCATACGTTGATCTCCCGATTTTGCACGGCTGCGCTTCCGTAGGCGGAGCGGTACTTCGCCAGGAAGGCGTCTACCTGCTGGGCGCAGCGTCCGATATAATCCTGGGGATTCAGAAGATCCCGGAGCTCCTGCTCGTTCATTCCGAAGACGCCGAGCTCTGCCAGCCGGGAGATCAGGTCGCAGTCTCCGCCCTCCTTCATCTGCCGGGTAGCCTCCATGGAGCAGCGGCGAATGACCTCGTGCAGCTCCTGCCGGTTTCCGCCCCGGCGGACGGCCTCCATCATCAGGTTCTCCGTGGCCAGGAAGGGCAGGAATT
>JAGAEW010000024.1 GCA_017612935.1 Oscillospiraceae bacterium | reverse complement strand
TCTTACTGTCCTTAATCAGACGGGTCATGAAATCAATCAACTTTTCTGAGTTCATGCTGTCCTTGTAAAGAAGAAAATGCAGCTTTCCACGCTTTGAGATCGCAGAAAGCATCTCAATTTTGAGCTTCTGCGCTTCCGTCTCTCTTTATTGGTTCATATCATTTTACATCATACACGGTTCCGGAAGATTGCCGTTGGGACTGTTCACTTCGAGGGAAAGAAATTCATGCTTGCGATTTATTCTGCCCAATGTTACAATATTTCCAGCTCATGCAGGTAATTTTTCAATAAAGGTGGAACTGAAATGAAACTGATTTTGACTAGTTCCCTGGGGGGCGCTGTTAAGCTGAACGGAAAGCGGCTGCCCTGCGGGTTCCCGACGGAAAACAAACTGCCCGACACACTGCGGGCCTGCTGGAAAAGTCCATCCCGGGTGATTCTGATTGCCGCCTCCCCGGATTTCTATGAAAAAAACGACGATTTGGCAGCCTGCTTTCGGCAGAGTTTTCCTCTCAACGGCCTTCCGATTTCCGCACTGGAGCTCTGCGACGCGAGAAACCCGGAGCTTGCAGCGCGGATTTGCGAGGCGGACGTGTTGATCTTTCCCGGCGGTCACGTTCCGACCCAGAATGCCTTTTATCACCGGCTGCAGCTGCGACAGCGGCTGCGGGCATTTTCTGGCCTTGTGATTGCCTGGAGTGCCGGGTCCATGAACTGCGCGGAAACTGTCTATGCCGCCCCGGAATTTCCCGGTGAGGCCCTGGACCCCAATTACCGCCGCTGGCTTCCGGGACTGGGCCTGACCGCCCTCAATATCTTTCCGCACTTCCAGGATCTGCAAGGGGAGCTGCTGGACGGACTGCGGGTGGTGGAGGACATCACCTTTGCCGACAGTATGGGGCATGATCTGATTGCCTTAAACGACGGCAGCTACATCTTTATCGACGAGACAGGCAGGCGGCTGTTTGGAGAAGCCTTCCGAATCCGGGACGGGATCGTGACCAAACTCTGCGAACGCGGCGCCTCGGTGCAGCTGTGAGTAAAATGAAAAACGCCGGAAGGCAGGGCACCGGGGTGCGGCGCCCTGCCTTCCGGCGTTCAGGCTTGCGGGAATCGGTATTCCATTCCGTAGGCTCTGTCGTTTACAGTCCCGTTCAAATAACAGAGCCCGGCTTCCGAGACGATTCGGAAGCCGCATTTTTTGTGGAGCTCCAGGGACGGAAGGTTCTTTTTGTGGATGCAATCGCAGAGCCGGAAGGGGCCGAGCTCCGCCAGATGTGCCAATACCTCGGTCAGCAGTGCTTCCCCATAGCCCCTTCTTCTGCAATCCGGTCGGGTTTCGAGGGCTTCCAGATAGTAAAATCCATCTTGAATCCGGGACGTTCTCAGGGCGCTGACCCAGAGGCCGTTTTCCTCTAAAATCCAGTATTCGTTTCCGGCCCGTTGAAAAAAGTCCGTCTTTAGAAAGTGCAGAAATTCTGCCTCGGCTCGTTTGAGGGCTTTGCTGCGATCCGTCCCTTCCGGATCAAGCTCCTCCGCATTTTCAAGATTCCCCTCGACGTACAGATCCATCAGCTTTCGTTCATCCAGCACGCCGTAGCTGTCAATGCGGAATAACATCGGCGTTCCTCCTCATTTTCTCATGTCGAAGTGGCTTCCGACGAAGAAATTTGGGTCAACTTACCGTTCTGCAAGCGGTAGGCTTCGCCGCAAATCGTCTCATTTCCGTTTTCAATCAGTAGGTATGTTCCGTCCACAAACAGGTAAAAGCATCTGCCAAAGCTGTCGGGATAGGCAATATCCTCCATGACCCGCAGCCCGTCCAGCACGTCCTCCCGGAGCTCCTGATAGTGGGGCAAAATCATTTTCCGCGTCAGCCCAAGGCCGGGGAGGAAACGCGAATAGCCGGGATCCACCGCCTCACCCGGTCGCTCCGGATGGGCATAGACCAGCTCCGCGCTGTTCATGCTGCCGGCGCTGATTCCCACGAAAACGCCGCGAAAGCTTCGCAGCAGCTCTCGCAGCCCGATCTTCTGAAAAAAGCGGTTCTGGGTCGGAACGTGTCCGCCCGCCAGAATCAAAAGATCGGCCCGACGTATCAGCTCCGCTGCCTGCTGTTCGTTTCGGCTGTCCAGCGTGTCAAACTGCTCCACCGGAATGTCTGCGTTTTCAAGGCTTTGTTTGGTCAGCGCCCCGTAATAATCGGTGATTTCCCAGCCCTCGGGATCGGAACACAGATCCAGGACCCGGCAGGGCCGGGGCAGATGCTTCCGCAGCCGCTCTACAAAGTGATTGGCGGGGTTCAATTGCTCCGTGTCGGGAAGATCCATACGGCTGGTTAAAAAACATACCATATCGTTTGTTCTCCTTTGTGCCCTATCGGATACGATCCTTGATTTCCCGTATCATGGTGTATTCGTTGTGCAGGCTTCCGTCCTTGAGGCGGAATGCGTTGGGTCTCATGGCGGTAATCCGGAACCCCATCTTTTCATACAGGGCTCTGGCGCGGCTGTTGCCCTCTATAAATTCCAGCTCAATTTGCAGAAGTTCCGGATTCGCTTCCGCAATCCGAATCAGCTCCTGAAACAGTCTTGTCCCGATTCCCAGATTCCAATATTCCCGACAAAGAAAAATGCCGACGCTGGCGCGGTGTTTCATCTTGCGCTTGCTGCTCCAACTGATTTGACAGTTCCCGGCAAGTCTTCCTTCTACAAGGCACAAGAGCATGGTTTCGTTGTCGGAGCGGTTTATTTGCTCAAACAAGGCTTTTTCACGCTCCACGGTAAAGCCTTCCCACTCCTCTGGGTAGCGGGTCAAAAAGTCCGTCTCTCCCGATACCTTTCGCAGGGCTTCCAGCACAGCCTGGGCGTCGTCCTCCCGCGGACTGCGAATCAGGGCGCTTCTGCCGTCCTTCAATGTAAATGTAATGTCTTCAATCTGCATGGCTTTTTCGACCCTTCCTTTCTGTACGCAGTCGTCGGCCAAAGTCGGCGGCGGCTGTTATTTGATGTCGATCCAGATCCCGATATCCTGCATTTTCGAATCGGGAACCGATTTGTAGAAGCGCTGCGCTTCCTCGTTGCTGGCGGTCAGAGCGACCAGCGTATCGACTCCCAGAGCGTTCAGCTCGGCGCGCAGGGCAGAGAGGAGCCCCTGCGCCACGCCCCGATGCCGGGCGCTTTTGAGTACGCAGATCCAATCCAGATAGGCCTTGACGGAGCCGTCAAAATGCGAGGGGAGCAAAACCGCGTCAATACGCCCGACCACCTGATTGTGCTCGTAGGCCAGGAAGGACAGGGCGTTGGCAAATCTGCTGTCGCGGAAGCTGACCGTCACACTGCGAACGTAGGGCTCGTCAATTTCCCAGCCCCAGAAGTCCTCCTCCGCCCGCAAGCGACGCTCAAACTCCAGAACCTCCGGGATGTGCGCCTCGGTGTAACGTTTGATTTCAAATTCGCTCATAGCGACCTCCTGTGTTCGTTTTCTCCGTGTCTTTCTCCAAAATCACCAAATAGCCCTGCTCCTGCGGCAGAACTTCCACAGAACGCCCGCTACATAAAATTTCAATATCCGCCGGGGAATAGGGATGGAACGCCATGCCCGCCCATTTTCCTGCAGAAAACAGGTAGTCTCCGTCGGCATTTACGCGGTGGGACTCGGATTCGTATTCCGCATCCGTCTGATCCAAACACAGCAGCAGACAGCCGCCGGGGCGGAGAATCCGCAGCAGTTCCTCCAGAGCGGCAGCGGCGCTTCGGATCGGCATATGATCCAGCACGTCCCGCGCCACAACCGCGTCGAACGCTCCGTCCGGATAGCCCGTGTCTGACACGTCAGCCGCCCGGAAGTCCCCGTGAGCCGCTCCGTTTTTCGCCAACAGGCGGCGGGTCATTCCCGCGGCATCCTCCGACAGATCAAAACCGGAGACGAAAAAGCCGTGTCGTGCCAGCTTGAGGGCATAGACCCCGCATCCACAGCCGGCGTCGCAGACTGTCCGGACTCCACGCGCCCGCAGAGCCTGCAAAATCGCGTCGTCAGAAAAATCAAAGCCCTCCAGCAGGGCAGAAACCCGCGCCGGATCCAGGCGTTTCCAGGATTGCTCCCAAAATGAAGTCTGATTCATATCGTTCTCCCGCAGTGATTCGTCGCTTCTCGTTTTTGTCTAAAAAAGGGGTCAGGTGCGCTGCCTGACCCCCAAGGTGTTTGAACGGGCTTACAGACCCATTTCCTTCTTGACCTCGCCGAAGCACTTAACCACGAAGTCGATGTCCTCCTTGCTGTGACCGGCGGAGAGCTGGGTGCGGATACGATCCTTGCCCTTGGGAACCACAGGGTAGCAGAAGGCCACTACGTAGACGCCCTTCTCCAGCATCCGGCGGGAGAACTCATGGGCAACCTTGGGATCATAGAGCATGACGGGAACAATGGGGTGCTCGCCGGGCAGCAGCTCGAAGCCCAGCTTTTCCATTTCGGCGCGGAAGTAGCGCGCGTTCTCATGGACCTTGTCACGCAGGGCAGTGGAGCCCTCCAGCAGATCCAGGGTTGCGATGGTGGCGGCGCAGATGGCGGGGGCG
>JAGAEW010000149.1 GCA_017612935.1 Oscillospiraceae bacterium | reverse complement strand
GTGATGTTGTTGGACGTTTTGATCTTCTTGTTTTTCATCATAAAACCCTCCGTTCCGGTTGATGTCGTTCTGTGAATCCTTACAGGGACAGTATACCGGACGGAGGGCTTCTTTTGGTCGCCTGAAAAGCGACATTTTTATCCTGCCCCCAATAGAGCCTGATCGAAAGCAAAGAGGGCTTCGTTGATTTGATAGATGTCATAATTGCCGGTGGAGAGAAAGTATTCGATAATGACATCAAACTTGTTGCTGTGGGAGAGGGCAAAGCCTGCCTTCATCAGCAGCTCCCGGGCCTCCGGGAGGGGAAGCTCCAGCGCAACGGCAAAGGCAATAGCAGTGGGCTTGGAGGGACGGTAGTTGGGGTCGGAGCGGATTTTGGAAAAGAGCTTTCGATCCACGTTGGCCCGTTTATAGCAGGCGGCATCGCTCACGCCCTTTTCGTCGATTTTCCGCAGTAGCATCTGGGAGAAGCTCTCGTCCAGACTGTGCAGACGGGCCTCCAACTCTGAACTCCGGCAGTTGTCCGCTTCCGCGAGATTGTCTGCATGGCCCAGTGCCCCGTTACAGGTCGCTGCCTGCTTAGCGGAGGGACGGGAATGAGAAGAAAAGCAGGGCTTCTTGTTCGTAGTCTCCTGGGTGTCGGGTGTGGACAGGACGGCAACGGAGGCGGCAAGGCCTGCCTCCCGGGGGAAAGTCGGGGCAGCAGAGGAGCAGCGCTCCCAATAGGCTGTGAGTTCGGAAATCAGAGAGCGGGAGGGCTGAAAGCTGCTCTTGTCATAGATGACAAGGGTGACATCCATTTCATGCTTCGCAAGAAAGGCAAGAATTTCCTGCTTTGCAATGGCAAGAGCCTGATCCTTTGGGTATCCGTAGGCTCCCGCAGAGATCAGGGGAAAGGCGACGGAGCTGCAGCCGCTTTCCGCAGCCAGCGCCAGCGCGTTGCGATAGCAGGCCGCCAGCAGCGCGGCTTCGTTCTGACTGCCGCCCTGCCAGATGGGGCCGACTGTATGGATGACCCACTTTGCCGGAAGATCAAAGCCCGGGCTGCCCTTGGCCTGCCCGACCCGACAACCGCCCAGTCCGGCGCAGTATTCCCGCAGCGCTGGGCCGGCCGCCCGATGGATGGCGCCGTCCACCCCGCCGCCCCCCAGCAGGCTGGAATTGGCGGCGTTCACAATGGCGTCCACCTTGAGGGTCGTGATGTCTCCCTGCAGCATGGAAAAGGGCATGGCGTTTGCCTCCTTTCTTCGTCCTTATCGAATGATTTTGGAGGGCTTCAAATACCGCTCCTGCTCGGAGAAGACGCAGCCGCAGTATTTTTGAATGTAGAAGCCCAGTTCTCTCGCCCGCTCCTGTCCCTGCCGGAAGAGAGGGCGGAAATCCCGGTACTGAAAGCGGATATGGAAGCTGTCGGCGGCTCGCTCGGCCACCTCCCTCAGCAGCTCGTGGTTCTGATAGGGGGAAATGAACAAGCTGGAAGTAAAGCTGTCAAATCCGTTCCGGGCGGCGTAGTCGGCGGCGGCAAAGAGCCGCATTTCATAGCATTTGACGCAGCGGCCGTCGATGTCCTCCGCCACGGCCCGGACAAAGGGACGCAGACCGTATTCGTCCTGCTCCACCAGAGGCAGGGCAATGGAGGCGGCGTAATCCCGCAGACAGTTGCGGCGGGAGCGGTATTCCGTAAAGGGATGGATATTGGGGTTGTACCAGAAAGCGGTAAGCGTCTGCCCCTCCTGCCGGAGGGTGTCAATACACTGATTGGCGCAGGGAGCGCAGCAGACGTGAAGTAGCGTTTTCATTGCAAGGACTCCTTCCTGTTTCTGCCTCGATTGTATCGCGAATTGCCCCTCCTGTCAACAAAAACCGGGGAAAACAGGAAGCTCCCCATGATTCCGGAAGAATTTCAAAAATTTCGGCGGGAGATCCGGTGCCGAAGCTCCACGCCCAGAACCGTGGCGGCGACTGCCTTGAGCAGATCAAACCAGACGAAGGGGGCCACGCACAGCGCAATGGATTTGCCGACGCTGTTTCCCGTTACCAGAGAGAATTGCAGGGTGCCGCAGAGGTAGCAGAGGGCAATCGCCAGCCCACAGCCCAGCAGAGAAAGCACGTATTCCGTCCACCGTTGTTTGGCGGGCAGGGCGCGGAACAGCCGAATCACCGGCACCATCAGCAGATAGGACCAGATATAGCCTCCGGTGGGGCCGGGGATGGCTGTCACGCCGGTATTGCCGCCGGAAAACAGGGGCAAAAAGAGGCCCAGCAGCAGATAGACCAGCACGGCGATCTGCGCGCCTGCCCAGTCCAGAGTTACGGCGCAGAGCATGACAGCAAAAATCTGCATGGCAAACGGAACCGGTCCCACCGGGATCGCAATAGGGGAGAAGATACAGAGCATGGCGGCAAAGAGCCCGCAGCTCGTAAGCCGCAGTGTTTTTTTGTGGGTCATGGTGTTCAAACGTCCTTTCAGTTTGGGATGCCGTGATTATAACGCAAGTGCTTTCAAATGTCAACTAAGAAAATAATACTGGTTTACAATTAAGGAGAAAAGTTGCGTCCCCTGCTCAAACAGGGGACGCGAACCTGCTTTCTGACGCGCTTTGATCAGCGTGGAAAAAGGCTATGCCATCCGTGGCAAGGCGAGAATCAAGACAAAACGACTTCGGATAAATAGGCTGCAATGCCGTCCTCATCGTTGGTTCCGATCACCTGATCTGCAATTTTGTTTTGCCTGTCGCACCGCTCAACCAACAGGCTCGAAGTCCGCCGCGCCGTGCTTGCAGAGGGGGCAGACGATGTCCTCGGGCAGCTCCTCGCCCTCGTAGACGTAGCCGCAGACCTTGCAGACCCAGCCCTTCTTGCCTTCGGTTTCGGGCTTGGGCTTCACATGATCGTGTTAGTAGGTGTAAGTCATGGTCTCCTTGTCGGAAAGTACGCGGGCCTCGGTCACTGTGCAGATGAACATCCCGTGGGTGTCTAGATCCACATACTGCTCCACCTTCAGGTAC
>JAGAEW010000148.1 GCA_017612935.1 Oscillospiraceae bacterium | reverse complement strand
TGTCGAGCTACAAGCAAGCTTCCATCATAAACCTTGGAATGGTTTTACCATTTGACATTGTTTCCGTCAGGGATTCAATCACCCTGAATCCGCATTTTCGGTAACAAGCCTGTGCCATATGATTGTCACGGTCGGTATACAGGGCCAGTTTTTTTACCCCTCTCTGTCTTAAATAGCACATCAATTCTTGGATGGCCCATGTTCCGAATCCCAGTCCCTGATGATCCGTAAGGAGCACTGCCATTTTGAGGTATGCCTTTCTATCTTCATTTAGAAGACCGTTGACTCCAAGCCACCCGATAGATATATTTCTATGCACAACGATAAAGTCTTCTTCATCATCGTCGTTAAGCCACTCCTTGATTGCGCCCATCCAGTCACGCAACTCCGAAGGGACTTCGTTCAGGGCCTGCAAGACAGAAGGACAATTCATCAGCGAACTTAGAAATGCTGCGTCCTTTTCATTGACCGGCCGAATATGTATATTCTCCGTCTGGTTCATTCAAATATCCTCACAAATCCAGATTTATCGAGATGATTATACCATGCATCTTTCTTAAACACAATAAACCTCTTTTGCCCTAGTAGACAAAAGAGGTTTCTTTGATGGTGCGCGAGGCGGGACTTGAACCCGCACGTCCGGAGTGGACACTAGAACCTGAATCTAGCGAGTCTACCAATTCCACCACTCGCGCATATCTCAGTCACTTGACTGCTGTGATATACTAACACAGTTTTTTCTATTTGTCAACCATTTTTTTTGAAATTGAGTACTTTTTTGGATACTGGTTTTTTCTGGATCGAAAGGGTGATTCTGCTGCACAGTTCCCTGCAGAAGTCACTCTGATACTCCATCGGAAACTGCTCTGATACGGGTTAGAACGCGCCATAAGCTGGGCCCTTTCTAACGGTCTGGAGACGAATGTGAGACAGAAAAACGCCCATACGGAAGCGGGCAATCTGTTGACAGACCGCCCGCTGATTTCAGGACAACACAGCACGTTAATATTTTCTTTTTCCAACCGCCTGACGGACAAGGGAACGGTGAAGCTTGGCTTCAGCCAGCTTCAAATCACGCTCTGATATTCCGCTGCGCTCCATGGCAGAACGGGCTCTCTGCTCCGCCTCTTTGGCGCGGGCAAGGTCGATGCTCTTTGCCCATTCAAAGGTCGTAGCAACCAGGCGTACCTTGCCGTTATGGACGGCCACCATACCGCCGATGCAGGCGGCATAGTGCTCTTTCCCCTCCGCATCGGTGATGACGGCTTCCCCCATGCCCAAAGGGGCCACATAGTCAATATGACGAGGCAAAATGCCAATGACTCCTTCTTGCGTACGGACGGAGAGCTTCTCTGCCTCGCCTTCAAACGCAAGACCGTCCGGCGTTACAACTTGAAGGTGAAAGGTCATTTCCCTTCACGCCCCTTCTGATACTTCTCCACTACCTCGTCAATGGTGCCGGAATAGAGGAAGTAGGATTCCGGAATTTCGTCGTGTTTTCCTTCAATAATCTCCCGGAAGCCACGGATGGTCTCCTTCAGAGGAACGTACTTTCCGTCGTAACCTGTAAATTGCTCCGCAACATGGAAGGGCTGAGACAGAAAACGCTGGACCTTTCTGGCACGGTTGACCGTGCGCGTATCCTCCTCAGACAGCTCGTCCATACCCATGATGGCAATGATGTCCTGCAGCTCCTTGTAGCGCTGCAGGATCCGCTGCACGCCCCGGGCGACTTCATAGTGATCCCGTCCCACAATTTCGGGAATCAGGATCCGGGAGGTAGAATCCAGCGGGTCTACAGCGGGATAGATGCCCAGGGACGCAATGCCGCGGTCCAGAACCGTGGTGGCGTCCAGATGCGCGAAGGTCGTCGCCGGGGCTGGGTCTGTCAGATCGTCCGCGGGGACATAGACTGCCTGGACGGATGTAATAGAACCCTTGTTAGTGGAGGTAATTCGTTCCTGCAGTGCGCCCATTTCCGTCGCCAGAGTGGGCTGGTACCCAACCGCAGAGGGCATACGGCCCAGCAGAGCGGAAACCTCAGAGCCGGCCTGGGTAAAACGGAAAATGTTGTCAATGAAGAGCAGCACGTCCTGATTCTTCACATCGCGGAAATACTCTGCCATCGTCAGGCCGGCCAGAGCAACCCGCATACGGGCTCCGGGGGGTTCGTTCATCTGACCGTAAACCAAGGCCGTTTTGGACAGAACGCCGGACTCCTTCATTTCATAATAGAGGTCGTTGCCTTCACGGGTTCGCTCTCCGACTCCGGTAAAGACCGAATAGCCGTTGTGCTCCGTGGCAATATTGTAAATCAGTTCCTGAATCAGAACTGTTTTCCCGACACCGGCGCCGCCGAACAGGCCGATCTTGCCACCCTTCGCATAGGGGCAGATCAGGTCGACAACCTTGATGCCGGTTTCCAAAATCTCGGTGGTGCTCTCCTGCTCGTCGTAGCTGGGGGCGGGCCGATGAATGGGCCAGCGTTCCAGCGTGACGGGGGCAGGCATATTGTCGATGGGTTTTCCCAAGAGATTAAACATCCGTCCCAGGCACTCCTCACCCACCGGAACCGCGATCGGCTTTCCGGTATCGACCGCCTCGACCCCACGCTGGAAGCCATCGGTGGAGGCCATTGCAACGCAGCGAACCACATCGTCGCCGACGTGCTGCGCGACCTCAACGGTGACTTTCTTTTCACCGTCAAACACCTCAATGGCATTCAGCAAAGCAGGCAGATTTCCATTATCAAATCGTATGTCCATAACTGGGCCCATGATCTGAACCACGGTGCCCACGTTTTTCGTAGCCATATTTGCCATATTTATGCTCCTTAACAGATTACGAAATAAGTTGTGCGCAAATCAGGAATCCGCCCCGGCAACAATCTCCGTGATTTCCTGGGTAATGGCGCCCTGACGAGCCCGATTGTACTTCAGACTCAGATCGGAAATCATCTCCTCGGCATTCTTCGTCGCAGCATCCATCGCGGTACGTCTGGCTCCCTGCTCGGAAGTGATGGACTCACAAAGCGCGCCGTAGATCTGTCCGCCCAGATACTCAGGAATGATGGCGTCAAACACAGTCGCGCTATCCGGCTCGTAGAGGGTCAGACAGTTGGAATCGGTATCTCCCGACCGGGGATGGTACTCCAGCGGCAGCAGCTCCAACAATGCCGGGGCCTGAGAGAGGATGGAAACAAAGTTGGTATAAACCACGGCATCTCTGTCAAACTCTCCCTTCAAAAACCCGTTGCTGATCATTTTCGCCATCGTAAAGCAATCGCCGACATGGACATCCGACGCCACAGCGTAGATATCTGTAAGAATTTCGACCTTCCTCGATCGGAAAAACTCCAGACACTTCTTGCCAATGGGAATGACACAGGCGTCCGTCCCCTCCATTTGACTGTAAGCCAGCTTCAAAACATTGCTGTTATAGCCGCCGGCCAAACCGCGGTCACCGCCAATGACGACATAGCAGCTCTTTCGAATCTCCCGTTTTTCCAGAAAGGGAGAGGAGAACTGCTCTGTATCGTTTGCGATCGTGTTGAGCGTGTCGAACAAGATCGCAAAGTAGGGGCGGGAGTTGACAATCCGTTCCTGCGCCCGGCGCAGCTTGGAGGCAGCCACCATTTCCATGGCCTTGGTAATCTGCTTGGTGCTTTCCATGCTCTTGATGCGGAGCTTGATGTCCTTCATGGAAACGCCAGCCATGATTCATGCCTCCTTCCTCAGTGCGTCTTCTTGAATTCTCCGATATAGGCGCTCAGAGCCTGCTTCAGTTCATTTTCGCTCTGTTCTGACAGAGCCTTGGTTTCCACAATACTGCGCAGCAGCTTGGATTCGTGGCTGTCCAGGTAGTGGAACAGTCCCTGTTCAAACTCGTGAACCTGAGAAAGCTCAATGTCTTTGAGATAGCCGTTGACGACCGCGTAGATAATGCAGACCTGCAGCTCCACGGGAACCGGCGCATTGTTGGACTGCTTCAGAACCTCCACGATACGGGCGCCCTGCGCCAGACGGTCCTTGGTATCCTGATCGAGGTCGGAGCCGAACTGCGCGAAGCTCTGCAGCTCCCGGTACTGGGAATAGAGCAGCTTCAGAGAGCCTGCAACCTTCTTCAGCGCCTTGATCTGAGCAGCGCCGCCGACGCGGGAAACGGAAATACCGGGGTTGATGGCCGGCATCACGCCGGCGTGGAAGAGCTCGGTTTCCAGGAAGATCTGACCGTCCGTGATGGAAATCACGTTGGTTGGGATATAGGCGGAAACATCGCCCGCCTGTGTCTCGATGATGGGAAGCGCAGTCAAGGAGCCTCCGCCATACTCCGGCGCCATGCGGGCGGCACGCTCCAGCAGGCGGGAGTGCAGATAGAACACGTCGCCGGGATAGGCTTCGCGTCCGGGCGGACGGCGGATCAGCAGGGAGATTGCACGGTATGCAACCGCGTGCTTGCTGAGGTCGTCATAGACCACAAGCACATCCTTGCCCTGGGCCATGAAGTGCTCGCCCATGGTGCAGCCCGCGTAGGGAGCAATATACTGCATGGGAGCCAGCTCGGAGGCCGTAGCAGAAACCACGATGGTATAGTCCATTGCCCCGCCCAGGGTCAGGGTGTTGACGATCTGAGCAACGGTAGAACGCTTCTGACCCACGGCAACATAAATGCAGATAACATCCTTCCCCTTCTGGTTCAGGATCGTATCGGTGGCGATCGTGGTCTTGCCGGTTTGACGGTCGCCGATAATCAACTCACGCTGACCGCGACCGATGGGGATCATGGCGTCGATGGCCTTGATGCCTGTCTGGAGAGGAACTGTGACGGATTTCCGCTCAATGACGCCGGGAGCCGGCATTTCAATGGGGCGAAAAGCCTCGGCAGAAATCTTTCCCTTGCCGTCGATGGGCTCGCCAAGCGCATTGACAACCCGACCGATCAGAGCGTTTCCGACAGGAACCGAGACAACCTTTCCGGTACGCTTGACCGTGTCCCCCTCGCGGATGCCTTCGTCAGAGCCCAGAATGACCAGAGATACAAAGTGCTCCTCTAAATTCTGCGCCATGCCGTAGGTCCCGTTTGGGAATTCCACCAGCTCGTTGACCATACATTTTTCCAGGCCGGCAGCCCGGGCTATGCCGTCGCCGAGGGTAATTATGGTACCGGTTTCGCTCTGTTCAATTTTATTTTCGTAATTTTTAATCTGAGATCGGATTATTTTCGTAATCTCATCCGGTTTAAATTCCATGGTTTACCTGCTTTCTTTTCTCATAATACCGTTTCGGAAAGCGTTTTTTCCAGTCCGGCCAGGCGGCCTCGGACGGTTCCGTCAAGCTGAACGCCGCCGTATTCCAGACGGACGCCCCCCAGTACGGTGGGATCAACCCGTTCAGTCAGATCCACCTGCTTGCCCGTAATGGCACTGAGCCTCTGTTGTAATCTGGCGGACAGAGATTCCGACAGCTTGACAGCCGTCACGACTGTTGCCTGCAGCACCCCGTGATCCTCATTCCACCGGGTACGGAAACGATCCACGCAGGCGGACAGCTCCCAGCTTCTCCCCCGCTCACACAAAAGCTTCAAAAAGCTCAGTACATAGGGATGAACCCGCCCGGCAAAGGCCCCGTCCAGAACGGAAAGCCGCTCCGCCTTCGGCAGCTTGGGTGCGCTGAGTAGCCGAACAAAATCCGGATTTGACTGATACAGACGCTCTACCTGAAAAAGCTGCTCTCGAATTTCTTGCAGCAGCGCTTCATCCTGCGCCAACTCATAGAGGGCATTGGCGTAGTTCACAGCCGTATCGTTCATTTCTGATCCCCCATGTCCCGCAGAAAGCCCTCAATCAGCCGCTCATGCTCCGTGGTGTTCAGTTCCTTCTCAACGACCTTACCGGCAATATCCAGCGCAATGCGGGAGATGTCGTTCTTGACCTCATTGAGGGCCTTCTTGCGCTCCAGAGCAATCTCAGCATCCGCCTTCAGGCGCAGAGCGTCGGCATCCTGACGGGCCTGACGAAGAATCTCATCACCGCAGCGGTTGGCCTCCTGCTTTGCCTCGGAGACAATCTGGGCTGAGGTCTCCTTCGCCTCCGCCAGCTTGCGGGAATAGTCCTCCCGCATCGCTTCGGCGTCCTGCCTGACATTGGCAGCGTCCGAATAGAGATCGTCGATCTCCTTCTGCCGCGCATCAATCATCTGATTGACAGGTTGAAACAGAAATTTCTTCAAAATGAGAAATGTAAGCACCATGTTCAGCAGTGTGAACATGGCTGTCCAGGGATTAAAACCAATGAAGCCTTCAAACCCTGACATTGGAGCATCCCTTCCTTTCTTTGCGGTTTAACTCTGTATGAAAGGTATTCACTCAGAACACAAAGAGCAGAAGCAGTGCAATGACCAGGGAGTAAATGCCAGTGGTCTCCGCAACGGCGCAGCCGACAAGCATATTGGTACGCAGGTTGCTGGTGGATTCCGGCTGACGAGCCATACCCTCGAGGGCCTTTCCGACCGCGTTGCCTTCACCGATGGCGGGGCCAATGGCTCCGATGCCCATGCAAAGTCCGGCGCCCAGCGCGCAGGCCGCTTTTACGATTGCAGCTTCCATAATTTTGTTTCCTCCTAAATATGGTTTGTATTTGAATAGGGTTTTGATCCTAACGGATTACGAATTTGTTTTCGGTTCTTCGGGAGCCGGACAGTTGCCCGCAATGTAGATCATGGTCAGCAGGCTGAACACAAAGGCCTGAATGACACCGGAAAACACGTCGAAGTACAGCGACAACACGGCGGGAATACCGAGGCTCAGAATCGGGACGCCCCCGATCCCCTCGGAAACGAAGCAGATGCCGAGGAAACCTGCCCCAGCCAGCAGTCCGCCGAGCAGGGTCTTCGTGGGATTGGAGTGTACAATCAGGAGTACGATGCCGCAAAGCATCACTGCCAGCGCGGCAAACCAGCACAGGCCGCAGGCAAGGGGACTCATTTGGGGCCAGTCCCTTCCCGTCAGGCTCCAGAGCCAGTCCACAAGACGCAGCCCAGACAGGGCAAGGCAAAGGAGCCCCAGCAGCAACGGCAGCTTTTTACGCTTGCCACGCTTTGAGCCGGAAAGAAGAACCAGCGCCGCACCCGCTGCCAGCAGGGCGAAGGGAACCGCTATATGACTGTTGGCCAGCATCCCCAGCAGAGCGGAGGATGCGCCGGAAAGCGCCCAGTAAATCAGGGCGGTGATAACGCTGCCGCCGGCGATGTTGCCGAAGTGACGGAAAGCCAGGGACACGGGCTGGGCAATCTCCGAGACAAGATTCATCGGCGTCATAATAGCAATGGGCTCGGTAAAGCCCTTGAGCCAGCCCCCAAATCCGTTATTCTTGATGGCCTGATACCAGCAGATAAAGCTGACCAGCACGGCCCAGGTCATGGTGGTGCTGATGTCCGCCGTGGAGGAACGCAGAATGCCGGTCATGCCCAGCAGCGTGCCCAGCAGGGAGGACAGAAACACCGTAGCAATAAAGGGAGTCCAGTGGGCATTGTGTTCGCCCATCGCCTCCGTGACCATGTTTGTCATTATCGTAACGGCCTTCTCTGTGAGAACCTGCACCCGCCCCGGACGCTTTTGGAGCTTACGTCCCAGCAGCACAGCGAGCACACAGAGAATCACGGTCACAAAGGCGGAGGTGACAAGGGTTTGCGTCACATCAATCCCGCCGAAAATGGGGATGGTAAAAAAAATTTTCGGTCCGTTGATTTGCATAATTGGAATCATCCGTCCTTCCGTCTGAAAAATTCGCCGATAAAGATGATGCTCCGGAACAGGGCCAGCGGAATCACCATGGCAATGACATTGCAAGCGCCGCTCTTCGCCCCAACCACCAAAACCGCAATCATCAGCAGAAATCTGCCTGCCATCGACAGGCTGAGGATGCGTTTACCCCGGGCGGGATCTCCTGCCGCAGCCCGGTCCGCCGCGGAAAAAACGCTCACCGCCAACAGAAAGTAGTTCAGGATTGCCGTAAGGGCTCCAAGCGCTCCGCCGAGAAGCACCTTGCCGTCCAGCCTGTGCAGCAGGGCAAAGGCGCCGTAGATCAGCCCGAGACAAATCAGCTCTCCTACGCTGACAATCAGAATATCCCGCAGAGTTTGTTTCTTATCGTTCATTTCACTCATGTTTATTATAGCCCTGTGTCGGAGCCGGGTCGTCCTGCCTGAGCATTTGATTCAGGGTCTTGAAGCCGCTGTACAGACCGCCCACAGCACCGAAAATTCCAAGAAGAATGCCCGCAGCAACGGTCCACCCTCCCCAGCCGCGGCTGTTGTGCAGCCAGACGCCGAGGAGCACGAACCCCGCCAGGGGCACGGCAACAGAGAGACCCAGTTGGGTAAGCCAGACCAGATAACTTACGAATTTTACATTCCCGCGCACGTCCGTCCTCCCCATGAGAGCAATTCTCCCCTTTATAACAAATGATTCATTGCCATTATAATGGCTTCCATGCAAAAAATCAAGAAAAATCTCACGATTTTTCAATTTTTTTGTTCTCCGCCCCCGCTCTGTCAACAGCGACCTCCCGCCTATTGCTTTTTCTCGTCAGCTTTTGTATAATACAGACAAAATACACGCCGGGAGGAAAATAAAATGGATTTTCGTGTTTTAGCGGTAGGGGACGTTTGCGGCGATGTCGGACTGCAGCTTCTGGAGCGGAGGCTGCGTCCCCTGCGCAGGCAGTACAACGTGGATTTTTGTGTCGTAAACGGGGAAAACGCCTCCGGCGTCGGCATAATCCCCAGACAGGCGGAGATGATTTTCTCCGCCGGGGCGGATGTCATAACCCTCGGCAATCACAGCTACAGCCGCCGGGAAATTGAGGGCTATTTAGAGGACAGCCCTTATATTCTCCGCCCCGCCAACGATTCTCACCTCTGTCCCGGGCGGGGCTTTGGAGTGTACGATACCAAGGCCGGCCCTGTGGCCGTTGTGAATCTCATCGGCCGATGCGGCATGGCCTACGGCCCGGACAACCCCTTCCTGTTGGCCGAAAAGCTCTTGAAGCAGATCGACACGCGGATCGTTCTGGTGGACTTCCACGCAGAGGCCAGCTCGGAGAAGCTGGCGCTGGCTTATCATCTGGACGGCAACGTATCCGCCCTCTGGGGAACTCACACCCACGTCCCCACGGCGGACAACCAAATTTTCCCCGGCGGAACCGGCTATGTAACGGATCTTGGCATGACCGGGCCGATTCGCTCGGTGCTGGGGGTGCGTGTGGAGCAGTCCATCGCCTCCTTCCGGGAAGGCCGCTCCCGTCATTATGATACTGCCCCGGGGCCCTGCAAGCTTGAAGCCCTTCTCTTTACCATTGACAGCAACACCGGGCGCTGCACCGCAACGGAAAGGATTCTCTACCATGATACGACTGCTTCACGCGGCTGACCTGCATTTGGACAGTCCTTTCTCCTCCCTCGATCCCCAACAGGCCGCCCACCGCCGGGAGGAGCAGCGGGACGTGCTGCGCCGTCTGGTCCGGGAATGCGACGGACTGGGCTGTGACGTTCTGCTGCTGGCAGGAGATCTCTTCGATTCCGACTTTTTCTACCGGGAAAGCGCCGAGCTGCTGCGCTCAGAGCTGGGCAGGCTCAAGGCCCGGGTCTTTATCGCCCCGGGCAACCACGATCCCTGGTCCCCCAGCTCGATTTATGCCAGGCTGCAGTGGCCGGAAAACGTCTACATCTTTCACACCCGAAACATCGAGACCGTCCGAATCTCGGCCTTGAACCTGAACGTCTGCGGCGCTGCCTTTCTCGAAGCCCGTCAGTCTGGACTGATGCAGGGCTTTACGGCCCCGGCAGACGGCACAATGTCCGTCATGGTTCTGCACGGAGATCTCGGAAATCCCGCCAGCCCCTACAATCCCATTTCCGAGGCAGAGATTGCCGCTTCCGGGCTGCGCTATTTGGCTCTGGGTCATGTTCACCGGGGGGAGCAGCGCGTCATCGGCGGCACCACGGTGGGAGTCCCCGGCTGTGCCATGGGGCGCGGCTTCGACGAAACCGGGGTCAAGGGGGCTCTGCTGGTGGAATTGAGCGAGACAGATTGCAGACTGACGCAGATCCCCCTGGGCGGGCGCATCTATCAGAGCCTCAGCCTTCCGGCGGGAGATGATCCTCTGGCCGCCATTGAGACGCGGCTTCCACCGGATTCCTCCCGGGACATCTACCGCATCACTCTGACCGGAAGCTGTCCCAAGCCGGACCTGAGAGCCCTGCAGCGTCAGCTTGCACCGCGTTTTCACAGTCTCGAGCTGGTGGACGCCACGCTGCCCCCTGCAGAGCTCTGGCAGGCTGCCGGAGAGGACAGTTTGAAAGGTGTATTTCTTCAACTGCTGCAGGAGCTCTATACAAAGTCCCCGGAGGAGGCCGAACGCCGTTTGGCGGCGGAGGCCGCCGAGTTGGGCCTTGCCGTGATGGAAGGGAGAGAGGTGCCGGAACTATGGTGATTCGACGGATGCAGGCAAGCTTCGGAGCTCTGGAAAATCGAAGCCTGGAGCTGCAGCCCGGACTGAACCTTCTGGACGGAGACAATGAAAGCGGAAAATCCACCTGGCGGGCCTTTATAACGGCCATGTTCTACGGGATCGAAACCCGGGAGCGGGCCAAGGGCGGACAGCTTCCCGACAAGCTGAAATATCTGCCCTGGAGCGGGCGCCCCATGGCGGGCACGATGGAGCTGTGGGCCAACGGAAAAACCCTCACGCTGGAACGCAGCTCCAAAACCGCCCCGATGGGAGATTTTCGCATTTGGGACAGCGACAGCGGCGAGACCCTGCCGGGGATCACCGGAAAGAGCTGCGGCAGCATTCTGTTAGGGGCGGAGGCCGGTCTGTATACCCGCAGCGGCATGATTGTACAAAAGCAGATTCCGGTTTCCGCCGACCCGAATCTGGAAAAGCGGCTCAGCGCCCTTGTCACCGGGGGTATGGAGGACTACGCCTATGCCGAGCTGGACGAAAAACTGAAAAAACTGGAATCCGCCCTGTCCTACAGTCCCAGCGGGGCCCTGCCGAAGGCCCGTGCCGCACTGGAGCAGACCCGGCAGAAAATCGAACAAATCTCTGAGAGCCGTCACCGTCTCGTCCAACTGGAGGCCAAGCTGAAGGCCCTGCGGGCGCAGCAGGAGGCGCAACGCAGGATTCTTGCCGGCTTGAACACCCTGGAGCAACAGAAGAAACAGGATCGTCTGCAGGCGGCCCGGACCGCGCTGGATGCGGCAATCGCAGACCGGATCGGCTGGGAACGCGTCTGCACGGAGCTTCCCGACGAAGCAAGGTTGCTGGCCCTGCAAGGGGAACTGCAGCAGCTTCAAGCCCGACTGCAGGATGCTCTTGCGCCCAGGGACGAAGCGCCGACAGCGTCGGAACCGGATCCCGTCTTCGGCACCATGGACGCCCAGGCCGCACACGACAAGGCTGCCGCCGACGCGCTGCTGATTCAGCAGGCTGTCGAGGCGCAGCCCCCTGCCGGACGCTTCGCCGGCTTTCTGATTCCGCTGCTCGGCGGACTGCTGCCGGGCCTGTTCGGAATTTTACGCCACAGTCTTGTGTCGGCGGGCATCGGCGCAGCGCTGGTCCTTGCCGGACTGGTCTGGGGAATCCTCCTGGGGTTACGCCGCAAGGGGAGCATCGCCGAATATCAGCGGCTCCGGCAGACTGCAAGGGCTCTTCTGGAGCAGTACGATGCCAAAAGCGCCAAAGACGTGCTCAAGCGGGGAATCTCCTATATTCGCAGGCTTGAGGAGAGAGAATTTGAGGCGGAACAGGGGCTGCGCCGGGAGGAGCTGGAGGGTCTGACCCAACGAAGCGCCTTTCTTTACGGGCAGTTGGACAGCCTGATGCCCGGATGCGGCAGCCCGGAACGTGCTGCCGTCCTGTTTCAGGAGGCCGCTCAATCCCGCCAGGCTCTGGAGCAGGCCAGGCTTCTGGAGGAGCAGCGCCGCAGGCAGTTAGAGGAGCTGCGCCTTGCCATTGGGCCGATTGGCCCGGTGGATCCCGAAGCGGAGCGCTTTGCGGCCTATGACCGGGACGCCGTTGTCGCCGGGCTGGAAGAGCTGGAGCCGAAGCTGGAAGCCCTCTGCGCTCAAATCGAGCAGCTCCGGGGGGCCATTACCCAGATGGGAGATCTCTACACCCTGCACGCCGAACAGGCGGCCCTCGAAGTACAGATTCAGAAGATGAACCGACGCCTGGATGCCCTCGCTATGGCCCGCAAAGCCCTGGGGGAGGCAGACGCCGCCCTTCGCTCCCGCTTCGCGCCCCTGCTCTGCAGACGAAGCGGCGAACTGTTTCAGCGGTTGACCGGCGGAAAATACGATCAGGTCCAGTTGGATCGGGAGCTCCGCGTCACCGTCCATCCGGTGGACTGCCCTGACTTTGTGAATCTGTCCTATCTCAGCGGCGGCGCGGCGGATCAGCTCTATCTGGCCCTGCGGTTGGCCATCTGTGAGCTGCTGCTGCCGCAGGCCCCCATCGTTCTGGACGATGCGCTGGTTTATTTTGACGATCACCGGGCCGCGCTGGCCCTGGAAACCCTGCTGGAGCTGAGCAAAACCCGACAAATTTTACTTTTTAGCTGCCAAAGCCGGGAGCGGACGCTTCTGCGCAAGCTCGCCGAAGCTCAGGCCGGAGGAATAAACGAATATGAATTATAAAACCGTACTGTTTGATTTTGACGGAACCCTGTTTGACACCCTCGAGGGAATTACAAAATGTGTGCAATACGCCCTCGGAAAACATGGCATCCCTTCGGAGTTGGAGGCCCTACGCTGTTTTGCCGGGCCTCCGCTGGCGGAAAAGTTTATGGAGGTCTACGGGGTAGACCGGGAGCTGGCCCAGACCCTTCTGCTGGATTATCGGGAGCGCTACGCGCCGATCGGAATCTATGAGAGCCGCCCCTTCCCTGCTGTGGACGGAATGCTGCGGCGTCTGCGGGAAGCGGGGCTTCAACTCGGTGTGGCCACCTCAAAGCCCCAGGATATGGCGGAGCATCTGCTGAACCGGGCCGGTATGCTGCGCTGTTTCGACGCTGTCGTGGGCAGCACCCCCGGAAGAAATGACGATCAAAAATGGGTCGTCCTTCGCCGCTGCATGGAGCAGTGCGGTGCGGAGCCGGATTCTACCGTTCTCGTCGGAGACACAAAATATGACGCCATCGGCGCCGCCCGCTGCGGAATTCCCTGCATCGGCGTTGCCTGGGGCTACGCCGCCCCCGGTGAGCTGGAGGCCGCCGGCGTGGCCCGGATCGTCCCGAGCTGCGCCGCCCTGGAGGCCTTACTGCTGGCAGACGGCACTGCCCATTGACCCGCCGGCGAGGTCCCGCCCGGACCGCAGGCAGGCTGGGCCCGGAGACCCTTGTCTGTGCTTTTGCTCCCCCTCAGGGGGAAGATGCGTCGGAGAACCCTGCCCCACTGTCTGCGGCCTCCGCGGTCTGCTGGCCCGGCGAAAAAACGCCCTGCAGTTTGCAGTCCCAGCGGATTCCCCGCTATAAAAATTATCGGAATCTTATGAAATCAGATTGACTTTTATAGCTGTATTTGCTAAAATAGGGAATATAGTAAGACATCTGCAAGCAGTTGTCCGACAACTACAGAGAGGGGCGCGGATTGCGTGAAAGAATATTGGGTCCTGGTAGGCAGCTTCGGCAGCGGGAAAAGTGAATTGGCGCTGAATTTAGCGCTTGAAAAGGTGAAGCAGGGTCCCTGTACCCTTGTAGACTTGGACGTGATCAACCCCTATTTCCGCACCAGCGAGCGCGGAGACATTTTAGAGCCTGCGGGGGTCGAGCTGATTATGCCGCCCTTCGCCCTGGACAAGATCGAAATTATGTCCCTGTCTCCAAGGGTCTACTCTGCCTTCAATCCCGGCGAAGGAAATGTCATTCTCGACATCGGCGGCGACCATGTCGGATCCATTGCACTGGGGCAGTACAAGCCTTATTTTGACCGGGTGGCGCCGGAGGCCATCCATGTGCTGTTCGTGGTCAACTGTATGCGGCCCACGGCGGCGGACTTTGAAAGCGCGATGTCGGTGCTGGAGAAAATTCAGCAGGTCTCCCGCCTGCCTGTCACGGGCATCGTAAACAACGCCAACCTTGCAGCCCAGACGGAGCTTTCCCATCTGGTGGAGGGCTACGGGCTGGTCAGGCAGATCTCCGAGGCCACATCAATCCCCGTTTGGGGAAGCTGCGGCACCGAGGAGGTCCTCAATTTGTTCAAACAATATGTCCGGGAGCAGAAGCTTGATCCGACATATGTTGGAAGATATCAAATGATCGAGGTGATGATGCACAGGAGCTGGGAAAAGTTCCTGAACGAGGGTCTGTGACCAGAGCAACCAAACACATTCACTAAACGAAAGCGAGGAAATGCCATGACTAAAGTCATCATCCACGAAGACGTGTGCAAGAGCTGCGGTCTCTGCGTACGCCTGTGCCCCAAGGGCGTGCTGGCGCTCCAGACGAAGCACCTGAACGCCAAGGGCTACTACCCCGTCGAGGTAGCCCATCCCGAGGAATGCATCGGCTGCATGTCCTGTGCAATGACCTGCCCGGACGTTGCCATCGAAATCGAGAAATAAGGAGGAACCCTATATGGCTAAGAAACTGATGAAGGGTTGCGAAGCCATTGCCGAAGCCGCAATCCAGGCTGGCTGCCGCTATTTCTTCGGCTACCCGATCACCCCGCAAAACGATATTCCCGAGTATATGTCTCTGCGTCTGCCCCAGGTCGGCGGCTGCTTCCTGCAGGCCGAAAGTGAGCTGGCTGCAATTAACATGGTCTACGGCGCCG
>JAGAEW010000147.1 GCA_017612935.1 Oscillospiraceae bacterium | reverse complement strand
TCTGTCTCAATTTTTGCTTTGAAGCATTTCAATCAGAGATCTATCTTGACATCCTGCCGCTTGTGTTCGTCGGCAGCGAAGAAGCTTTCCTGGTGCAGGCCCTTCATGCCTGCCACCAGGCTGGTGGGGAAGCTGGCAATCTTCTGATTGAAGCTGGAAACATTGGCATTGTAGAAACGCCGTGAGGCCTGCAGGTGCTCCTCTACGTCGGCAATGGCCTTTTGCAGGGTGTTGTAGTTGGCGCTGGCCTTCAGGTCGGGATAATTTTCCGCCAGAGCGCGGATCCGGTCGAAGCTCTCGCTCATCTTGCGGTCGGCCTCGCTCTTCTCCTGCATGGTCATGTTCTGCCGGAGCTGGATGGTCTCGAAGATAGTTTCCTTCTCATACTTGGCGTAGCTCTTCACCACGTCAATCATCTTGGTCAGGACGTCGTAGCGCTTGGTCAGGGACACGTCAATATCCGAGCTGGCCTCGTCAATTTTAACCTTTGCGCGATTGAGACCGTTGGAAATCGCTATAAAGCCGATCAAGAGTACCACAACAATTCCGATGATAATAGCTGGCATAGTTATTCTCCTCCATAAAACAAATCATTTTCGAGGTTCAAGCCCTCCACGAACTGGGTAATGGTTTCAATTTCTTTCCGGATTTTCTGCATAAGCTCCTGCTCGCTCGTATGCTTGAAGACACTGCCGGGTTCAAAAGAATCCTTCCGGTCGTGGATGGCAATGTGCAGGCGATTCCCCACCAGGCAGAACATCAGCTTGCCTTTATTGTGGGCGGCCAGCGTTTGGATACGCTCCATAAAGGACGGGGTGATGATATAGAAGGCGTCGTGCTCGTTTTGAGCAAAGACCTGAAACTGCTTGTTGAAGTCTGAGGCCTCCATTTCCACTTTCTTGAACAGCGTTTCCTTTTTGCCGAAAAAGCGCTTCCGCTTCGCGGTGGGGAAGCCCTTCTGGACAATTTGCAGATTGGCCCGGAACTGCTTGTTGAAGTCAAAGATCATCCAGCGGCCCCGGAATATGGTTACATAGTGTGTGGAGCTGTGTCCGTTGGCGTCCCTGGAGGTATGCTTCTCCTCAATATGGACGTCCGACTGTTCAAAGCCGATCCCGTGATAATTGCCGGAGACATAATCCTCAGAATGGAAGCGGTCCCCCATGACCATCATCTTTGTCGCCGCGATGGTGTCGTGGGAGATGCCCCGCTCATAGTCATAGTCCACGTCGGTGAGCACCGCCTCCAGAGCGCGGCGCACATAGCTCCGCTTAAATGCCTCCCGATACTGCTGGGAGAGTTTCCTGGTAAAAATAATGCCAAACAGGATTGCCAGAAACAGGGTGGCCGTAAAAGCAAACCCGCTCCCCAGCTTAAACGCAACGAAGAAGCCCACAGCGATCAAGCAAATCGAGATGATGTACGAGAGAATGATGCGTTTTTTGAGCTGCTGGCGGATTTCATCCAGGTTCTGTTTTTCATTGATGATGCTCCGATCGCTAACTTCGCTGCGAAGCTGCTCGAATTCATCCAAGTCTATTACCCCCCCTCTTTACAGTCCACCTGCAAGATTGCTCAGATTATACCACTTTTTTATGAAAAGTCAAGGGGGATTTGAGCCAATTTTTTGCAAAGGACGACTTGTTTTTCTTCTTCCCGCAAAGAGAAGCCGGGGAAACGGCGGCCTGGACAGGACCCTTCGGAACGCGGCCGCAGCAGAGGCGCTGCAGCGGCAAAAAGCCGACCGGACAAAGCCGGCCGACCAAATCAGATCCGGTGGGACATTGAGAACGCCGGGCCGGGCGCCACAAATCGCCCTGCCGCCGGGGGCGCAGTAAGCTGCGGCTGCTCAGACGTTCAGGTATTTGACCGCCTCCGTGGCGGCCACAGCGCCGTCGGCAGCGGCCGTAACGAGCTGGCGCAGCTCCTTGGTGCGGTTGTCGCCTGCCACGAAGATCCCCGGAACCCGGGTGTGGCAGCTCTCGCCGGCCACGGCGTAGCCCGCCTCGTCCAGATCAATCAGAGCCCGGAAGCTCTCGTTTTCCGGAATGCGGCCCACCGCCACAAACAGAGCGCTGAGCTCGATGCTGCGCACAGCCCCGCTCAGCTTGTCGGTGACGTCAATGCCGGTCAGGCGTTTGTCACCCAGCAGGGCGGTGACAGTGGCGTTGCATACAAACTCCACATTGTCCTTCTCCCGCAGGCGCTCAAGGCTTGCCGCCTCGCCCCGGAAGCTGTCGCGGCGGTGAATCAGATAGACCTTGTTCACCAGCTCTGCCAGATACAGGGCGTCCTCCAGGGCGGTATTGCCCCCGCCAACCACCGCCACATCCCGCTTGCGGAAAAAGTTTCCGTCACAGGTGGCGCAGTAGGAAACACCGCGTCCGGTCAGTTCCTGCTCCCGGTCTATGCCGAGCTTCCGGTTTTCCGAGCCGGTGGCCAAAATGACCGCCCCGGCCTCGTACTCTGCCTTCGCAGTGCGTACCAGCTTGGACTTGCCCTGCACCTGCACGGAGACAACCTTCTCCAGACGCAGCTCGGCTCCCAGACCAATGGCCTGCCGGTAGAGATCGTTGGCAAAGTCCACGCCGGAAATGTGGGCAACTACAGGGTAGTTTTCGATGTCGGGGGTATTGATGATCTGTCCGCCCCAGGCCTTGGCCTCCAGCACCAGCACGGACTTGGACGCCCGGCGGGCGTAGATGGCGGCAGTCAGTCCGGCCGGTCCCGCGCCAACGACAATGATATCATACATAGGAATGCAACCTCCTGTTACATAAAAAATTTTTTTATAACTTTTTATTGAATCTTAGTATAAGGCGTAAAGGCTCGCTGCACGGGCCTTTACGCCTTGTTTCTGTTCCTCAGCCCAAAAGCTCCAATACCTGCTCCTTGGGGATCATACCAACACTGCGGTTTGCCTCTGCACCGTCCTTGATCAGAACCAGGCAGGGGATGGAGAATACGCCGTATTCCTCCGCCAGATCCCGGTTGTCGTCCACGTCGATGCCGACAATTTTCACGTCGCTGCGCTCGGCGCTGACTTCCTCCAAAATGGGCTTGAGCATCCGGCAGGGACCGCACCAGGTGGCGTTGAAGTCTACCAGAACGGGTTTGTCGGACTTGAGAACAAGTTCTTCAAAATCTGCATGGGTAATTTCCTGAATTGCCATAGAAATATCCTCCTTCATATCGCTTGTTCAGACGCTTCCTGCCGCAAAACGCAGAGGGGCCATCTGTAAGATGATGATAGCATAGCCCAACGGGCTTGTAAAGGCTTTTTTTGCGGCTTAGAGTGGAGCACTCAGAGCAGCTTTTGATATCCTCCTCCAGCGCCGCATACTGAGGGGTAAAGCCGCAGCCGGTGGCAGTGTTCACAATCAGCAAAACCTTTCCCTTCAGGGCAGAAAGGGGATAGGCCGCAGCCTTGCGGGTCATAACAGACAGATCATAAATTTTGATTTGTGCTTCCTCCTGATTATTGTATTGATTGCAATTAGATTGTATCAAATCAATAGTGGAAAGTCAAGTGCATAATTGTAAACATTTTGAAAATGCCGAAGCCCGGAAAGATTCTGTCCACTTAGCGGTCCGCATATACTTCCCCGGGGGTGAAGGTATGGGCAAGGGTCGGACACTGGTGCGGGGAACCCTTCTGCTGGCGATCAGCGGGCTGGCACTGCGGGGAATCGGCGTCTGGTTTCAGAGCCTTCTGACTGCCCGCGTCGGCGCGGAGGGCATGGGCATTTTGCAGCTGGTTCTGACCGTAGGAGGCTTTGCCGGAACGCTGGGCTCCGCCGGGGTTCGCGTCGCGGCCCTGCAGCTCACGGCCCGGGCCTGGGGACAGCGAGATCGCCCGGGGGTGGCGGCAGCCCTCTACGCCTGTCTGCGTTACGGCTTTCTGGTCAGCGCCGCCGTGGGCGCGGGGCTGATCCTGCTGGCAAATCCCCTCAGCAGGACGCTACTGCAGGAGCCCCGTACCGCCCTGGCTCTGCGGACCCTCGGAGCCCTGCTGCCCATTCCGATTTTGACCGGGGTTCTTCGGGCCAGCTTCACCGCCTGCGGACGGGTCAAAGAGCTGGTAGGGGTGGAGCTGGGGGAGCGGCTGGTCTGCGCTGCCCTGACCCTGCTGCTTCTGACTTGGGCCGGAACAGATCCCGCAAAGGTCTGCGGGGCCGTGGTGGCAGGCAGCTATGGCGCCGGCGCGCTTTCCTTCTTGCTTCTGTATTTGATCCTCACCCGCTCTCTTCCGCGGCCCGGCCCCCTGCCGCCGGTGGCGGCCCGGGCGCTGCCTCTGGGCTTCAACGACGCCCTGCGCTCCGGGCTGGGAGCTGTGGAGCAATTTTTGATTCCCTACGGGCTGGAAAAGCACGGCTCCCGCAGTTCGGCTTTGGCGGCCTACGGAACGGTTTCCGGTATGGTGTTTCCGGTGCTCTGGTTTCCCTCTGAGATTATTTTTGCCCTCTGCGAGCTGCTGGTTTCGGAGCTCTCCTGCCTGCTGGCGAAAAAAGCGCACCGGCGCCTGCGGCGGCTGGTGCGGAAAAGTCTGATGCTCACGGCGCTCTACGCGCTGGGGGTCAGCACGCTTCTCTGGCTGTGCGGCGGCCTGCTGGGGCAACTGCTCTATCAAAGTCCCCAGGCTGGGCGGAATCTGCGAATCTTTGCTCCGATGGTGCTGTTTCTCTATCTGGACGCTATGGTGGACGGCCTGCAAAAGGGCATGGGCCAGCAGCTTCATCTGGTGCGGTACAACAGCTTCACCAACGTCATCGACGTGCTGGGGCTCTGGCTTCTGTTGCCCCGCTTCGGCCTGGGGGGCTACGTCTTTACCTACTGCCTGTCTCATCTGGTCAACTTCTTTTTAAGCCTGCGCAGGCTTCTGATCGTGGTGGAGCGCCCAGAGCTGGCAGGCTGATCGACCGGGCTGAT
>JAGAEW010000146.1 GCA_017612935.1 Oscillospiraceae bacterium | reverse complement strand
CAAGCTGCTTGACTTCGCTGAAGCCGGCGACAATATCGGCGCTCTGCTCCGCGGTGTTGACAAGAAGTCCATCGAGCGTGGTCAGGTTCTGTCCAAGCCCGGCTCCATTCATCCCCACACCAAGTTCAAGGGCCAGGTTTACGTTCTGACCAAGGAAGAAGGTGGCCGTCATACTCCCTTCTTCAACAACTACAGACCTCAGTTCTACTTCCGTACCACCGACGTGACCGGCATCATCTCCCTGCCCGAAGGCGTTGAGATGTGCATGCCCGGCGATAACGTCGATATGGACGTTGAGC
This sequence comes from Oscillospiraceae bacterium, assembly GCA_017612935.1. Classification (GTDB taxonomy): domain Bacteria; phylum Bacillota; class Clostridia; order Oscillospirales; family Oscillospiraceae; genus JAFRPC01. The sequence continues at coordinate 6,985 of JAGAEW010000146.1, read as the reverse complement.
TGATCACCCCCATCGCCATTGAGAACGGCCTGCGCTTCGCTATCCGTGAAGGCGGCAGAACCGTTGGCTCCGGCGTTGTTATCGGTGTCAACGAGGACTAATTTAACGTCACAAAGGACCCTCCTTCGGGAGGGCCCTTTTTTGCAGCTCTGCAGTTGCCAATACGGAAAAAGTTTCCGACTTTCTGCGATTGACTTTCCCTCCGGCTTCCGGTTCTCCAATTAAATGGCTTTATGTGATTGGAGAGACAAGGTGCATTAAGCGCTGCCGTTCTGTGTGCTATTTGGTGTAAAATTGTTCATATGCAATTTCCGGCGCCGGGAACGCATGATCCTACGCTTCTTCCATAAACGCTTTCTATTGGTTTTCCTGGGAAACGAGCAAGCAGAAAGGCCCCTGCAGAGCATAAGCTCCGCAGGGGCCTTTGTTTTTGGTTCGTCCAGATGTTGCGGGGCAGTCCTCCATGAATCTGTTTGTTGCAGCGGCGATTGCATCGATTGTTCCGGCAAATGCTTTAGCTGATTGGACAATGTCGCCCAGAGAAGACCGTGGGGCTTGCGCCCTTCGGCGCAAGCCCCGTCTCATGCAGGCGTCAACGCAGCTTTCCCACGATACAATTCATTCAAGTGTTCATGGTAGACAGCCCTGTTCGTTCCATCATGGAAAGCATTATCGCTTCACATAGACCCAGGCGTTGGGAAGGTAACGTCCCTGGGGAATGGCGGTGTTGGAGCAGCGTATGACGGGCTCTCCCCGGAACCACATAATGGCAGTCGTACCGCCGTCGCAGTTGAGGGCGGTCAGGCCGTCATGCTGAAGCAACACGTTCGCACAAACCTCCACGCTGCATCCGGGGGAGGAGAGGCTTCTGCCCTCCACGCAGAGCATCAGAATCTCACCACGCTTTGATTGTCCGATGCAGGCTCGCGGGTTCTGGCTGGTCCAGATGCCGGGATCCAAACGTTTGCCGTCGGTCAGCAGGGCGGGGGTGAACTCCATGGCGTCGGTAGTCCCTTCGCCCACCGGGGCGGGAGCATCCTGAATGTAGAACCAGTTGTCCTCATGGAGCTCGATCCGCTTGTAGCCGTAGCCGTAGTGGGCGCCGTAGGTTGTGCCGTCGCACATGGCCCAGCCGGCGATTTGACCGCCGTTGCCCACGCCGCCATCGTCAATGAAGCCGGAGCCGGTCATGGCAAGCACGCCGTTGTTGCGTTGGGCAATGGAGCCGACGGTTTCGCCGTAACTGCCCACATGGGCGGCGGGCAACAGATGCAGGCGAGAGTTATCCTTGGCAACCGCCAGAACACCGCGAGAGCCGTCGCAGTCCACCTCCAGCAGAAGAACCTGATTTTCCGTGTCGATGGCAAGAACTTTTTCGCCCAATTTGGTGCGAATGGTGGTTCCGTTCTCATAGAGGCAGGATTCGTTGATCATAATGTGGTCATAGCCGTTGGCGGCAGCCTCAGGGTGGTCCCGGAGCCATTCCTCCATGGAAGTTCGATCCAATTCATAAAACAGGACGTAGAAGCGCCGCTGGTCGGGGGGGAGATTCCGGAGTTCTTCGTCCAGCTCGTTGCTGCTGCTCTCACCGCTCATATTTTCTACCCAGTTCTGACGCTCGCTTTCCGCGGCGTCCAGTTTTCCGGTGTTTTTGCCGATCTGTGCGTCACGGCCCGCCTGCTCCCGTTCGATCACTTCCTTGACAACAGAGTCGGGAAAGAAGAAGGTGGCAAGTCCCTGATGCCGCATGGTGGACCAGGCGGTGGAGATCCAACGTTCCCGGTATTTTTTCACCAGCGGGATGTTGCTGAAGGCCGCAATAAGATAGAGAATCGTGCAGGCTAAAAACAGGCAGAGGGCCCGCTTCCATGCCTTGGTTCGAATTATGGCCCAAAGCAGGCCGATTGCAGCGAGGGAAAAGATTGCCAGCAGGCTGAGATTGACTGCGGTGCTGGCCTCAAAGGCCTTCTGCTGGTGGGTCATTTGCATGATGACGGTGTAAACCATCAAGAGGGACAGCAGAAGCAGAGCTGAAAGAAAAAACTGAGTGCCGGCTCCGGTGGAACGGGCCTTCGACTTTGCCTTGGTGGCCGCAAAGCGACCGCCGTTTTTGTTTCCGTTAAATGTGCCCATATAGGGGGTGCCTCCTTGTTTATATCTGTTTATTCGAGAACGTCAGAAATGAGCTCTCCGCCGCCGAGCACCTCGTCGCCGTCGTAGACGACAGCGGACTGGCCGGGTGTGACGGCCCGCTGAGGTGCAACGAAGTCCAGCCGAACGCCGCCGTTGGCAAGCGGGCTTAGCAAACAGGGCTGCTCCGTGTGCCGATAGCGGATCTTTGCGGCGCAGCGGATGGGCGCTGCGGGGGGGCGGCCCGAGATCCAGTGAAACTGCCCGGTGAATGCGGTCGAAGTGAACAGCGCCTCCTTCGGGCCGAGGGTGACGGTGTTGGCCTTCGGGTCGATGCGAAGGACATAATAGGGCTGGTCAAAGGAGAGCCCCAGCCCCCGGCGCTGTCCCACGGTGTAGTGGAGAATGCCCCGGTGCTGCCCCAGCACACGGCCGCTTGTGTCGATAAAATTTCCGGGGACGGGAGCAAGGCCGGTTCGCAGCTCAATCACCCGGGCGTAATCTCCGTCCGGGACGAAGCAGATGTCCTGACTGTCGGGCTTGCGGGCATTGACAAAGCCCTGGGCTTCGGCAATGGCCCGGGTTTCGGCCTTGGTAAAATTGCCCAGGGGAAAGCGGGTGTGGGCCAGCAGCTCCTGATCCAGATGATAGAGCACATAGCTCTGATCTTTATCCGGATCCTTGGCCTTCTTCAGCTTCCATCGTCCGTCTTCCCACTCGATGCGGGCATAGTGGCCGGTGACAATGGCTTCACAGCCCAGCTCCCTGGCCCGGTGATAAAGCTTGGAGAATTTGAGGTAGTGGTTGCAGTCAATGCAGGGGTTTGGCGTCCGTCCCTGCTGATAGGCGCAGACAAAGGGGTCAATGACCTTTTCCCGGAATTCGCCGGAGAAGTTAAACACATAGTGGGGGATTCCCATTCGAAAGGCCACAGCTCTGGCATCCTCCACGTCGTCGAGGGAGCAGCAGCTTTTCTCCCGGGAGATACCTGCATCCTCGTTTTGATAGAGCTTCATGGTGCAGCCCAAACAGTCCCAGCCCTCCTGCTGTGTGAGAAGGGCGGCAACAGCGGAATCAACACCGCCGCTCATTGCAATCAGCGCCTTCATGGACGCCTCCTTTCATCTCCCGGACGGGTCCGTCTGTTCCGGCTGTGTTCATCGGTGGAACGCCTCCGGTCCCTGCGGACGACTCGGGTAGAAACCGGAGCCTGGGCCCGATTGTTGCGACGCCGGATGCCGGGGTCCCGTTCTCCCCGCAGCCCTGCCATCAGACGGCGGTAGCGGGCAAGAAAGGCGGGGGCGGTACGGAGCTCTTTTCCCTCCCATTGGAGCCAGTCACATTCCTCCAGCCGGAGGTGATCAAAGCTGTTGGCGAAGAGCGTTCCGACCTGCAGAGCGTCGGCGTAGGGCAGCACCCGGTAGAAAAACTGTGGATCCGCCTGTAAATTGGCGCGAAGCTGATCGTGGGAAGCGTTGAGCAGATAGCGCCGGTAGCCCAGAAGCTCTGCGCCAAGCGCAAAACCGGACCTTGTCCGGCGTCCGCCGCAACGCAGAAGCAGGCCGGTAAGCAGTTGTGCTGCCAGATTGAGCAGCATCAGACTTGTCAAGCCTGCGCTTTTTCCTAAAAACAGCAGGCTGCCCAGAGCCAGCAGAGCGATCAAGCCCGTGCGGAAGAAATGCCGACGCAGCAGAACCCCGCCAAAGTTTTGCACAAGGCGGCAGACTGCGCCGCCGAGGACGGTCAGGGGAAGGATCATAAACCAGCGCCAGCTTTTGGAGGCCACCAGGACATCAAAGCAGGCAAGACAAAGTACGCCTCCGGCAATTACGACCAGGGCCCGCAGAAGACCTGTGGGACCGGCCTTGAGGTCGTAAATTTTTCCGGCCCAGAATTTGCGGGCCTTTTCCACCGCCAGACGCTGGGCCTTCAGGTATTCCGCACTGCCGACTTCGCACTGATCCCCCCGGGAAAAGAGGGTCCGGAACAGTTCCCCCTCATAATGCTTGCGTTCGTTACCCATGTCGATCTGCCGAAGCAGGGAGAGCCGTCCCTTGCGGGAGCGGTGAATGGTCAGATAACCCAGGGCAGCCCAGTGGATGACCATCATGGAGAAGTCCGGGTCCTGATTGGTGAGAATAAAGGGAATTTCGCCGGGATTTCCACCCTCAGGCGGCATGGCCTGCCGCCTTGGAAGAAGCGGAATATTACGCAAAAAGAAAAACCAGTAGGCTGCGCTCAGCAGCAGAAGGGCAAAAAAGACCAGTCGGTCGATCCGAAGGGTTTTGCCCGCAAGAAAGCGCAGATCAAAAAAACCGTCGGGCAGAGACAACTGGACAGACATAGCTTCTCTGTCTTGCAGCGTCTGCTTTTCGTTCAACACGGCGTGAATGGTCCCGTCGTTGATGCTGATGTTCAGGTAATTGTCAATCAGATCACCGTGATAGCCGGAGAAAAATGCGGGCATCGTTTCAAACTTGCCGGGCAGGCGGATCATAACCTCATAGCCGGAGATGGGACAGTTCCAAAAGGGGTAGAGCAGATTCAGCTTAAATTCCTGCGTGGTTCCGCCTCCGGTGACAGTTTCCGCCAGACGGTAGCTGACGGTGATGGTTTTCTGCCCCGAGAGGGGCTCGGTCAGATGAATCATTTTGCAGTCTGGCTCGGAGCTGATTCGAAAAGCGGCCCCGGTACAGCGGATATTTCTGGCGGAGGGTGCGATGGGAATGCAAAAATCCTCTGTTGGGGAGGGAAACTCTATGGTGACATCCAGCGTGACGGTGCAGGCGCCGTCTTGCTCTACGTTACAGTCGGTATATAATCTTGTTGCGGCGGGGGCATCTGCAAAGGCTGTTGTTGCCAGCAGAACCAGAAAAATAAGGGCAGCGATCAGGTTGAAGCACCTGCGCATGAACCGCGCCTCCTTTCCGGGTGTTCTCCAAAGCGGAAGAACATTTTTCAACATATCATAGCACAGAAGCCCTGAAAAAGCAAGACTTCCAAAGAAAAACTACAGGGGATTCTGCGGAAACTTAAGACGAAAAAGCTCTTGACATTTTTCCTTCTTTATATCATCTTAATAAATGCTCAGATCTGTTTAAGTGCTGTGAGCCGAGATTTACGGCGAGTCAAACCCAATATAGGTTCTACACGTTTTTAGTTACACCGGAGCCGGAACTCGAAGTGGAGGTCGTCGAGGTCAAGGGCCAGAACGTCGATCAGTGTAAGGTGGAGTTCCAAGGCATTGATGATGAAACGACTGCCTACGCAAGGCATTCGGTGCTTCCGGAACGGACATCGCCCTGCAAATTATTTTGGAGATGCTGCTGCTCTCGCTGATTGTCTCAATTGTGGCTGTGTGCGTTGCATTTTTTATCTGCAAGGGAATCGAACTGTATGTTACAAGAACCCTCTTGATGAATTATTCTCTCTCCATCTCAAATTTGCAGTTGCTTTTACCTGTTTTTGTAGGCTGCCTGACTTCCTTCCTGTGCAGTCTGCTGCCGGCGGTCTATGCCGCAAGGCTGAATGTGACTACAGCGCTGAAATTTGAATAGAAAAGGGCGCTGATTGCGCCGCTCAGGAACGATTCTTTGTCTGAAGCCATCAGTCGAAGAATCGTTCCTTCGTATATTTACAGGAGAAGGAAACGAAATAATAGCCGCCTTCATCTGCCTGCTGATTTCATCCGGCGCGCGCTTTTGAAAATTTCTTTCTTGCAATTATGGAGAAACAATGCTATATTATTTTATAATGTACTAAAATGGAAGGGGCTGTCGGCATGGCGGAACGGGTCACATCAAAGGCCAACGGCACGCTGCAGCATATCCGCAAGCTGCTTGCCGTCAGGAAATACCGCTACGAATGCCGCGCCTTTGTTGCCGACGGGACGAAGCTGGCCGAGGAAGCGCTGCGCTGGGGTGTGGGCGTGGAGACATTGGTCCTGCAGGAGGGCGTAGAGTTTCCGGTTCCCGACGGAGTGCGGGAGCTCCGGGTCCCGGAGGGGCTGATGCGAGAGATTTCCCGCATGGAGACCCCCCAGGGGGTGCTGGCGGTCTGCCGCATGGAGGCGCCCCGGCCTCTGGAATTGCAGCCCGGCGCTCTGATTCTGGACGGAATTCAGGACCCCGGAAACCTGGGCACCATTTTACGCACCGCCGATGCCTTTGATATCCCGGTGGTTCTGGCGGAGGGCTGCGCTGATCCCTATGGAGAAAAGACGGTCCGTGCCACCATGGGGGCTGTGTTCCGTTGCCCGCCCCAGCAGGCGGCCACCGAGGAGATTTTGAGTCTGTGCAGGCAGCGGAAATTGCCCATTTGCGTCACGGCGCTCTCTCCGCGGGCGGAGGATCTCCGTTGCCTGCACCCCGGCGACTTTGTCACCGTAATCGGATCGGAGGGAAAGGGTGTCGGCCCGACCTTTCTGGCGGCCGCCAGCCGGGAGCTTATCATTCCCATGAATGAGCGCTGTGAATCTCTGAATGCTGCCATCGCTGCGACGGTGGTGATGTGGGAGATTCGGCGGCAGGGAGATCTGAAATGACAGTTTATTGGATCTGGCTGGCGATGCGGTCCGGCTTAGGCCCGGCAGGCATTCGCAGCCTGTTGGAATGTTTCGGGGACCCGAAGCGGGTCTATGAGGCCTCGGAGGAGGAGTTGATCCGGCTGGGGCTTTCACAAAGCCGTTGCGGCACTCTGGGTGAGAAGAATTTAGAATCGGCCAGAGCCCTTCAGGAACGCTGTCGGGCTCTGGGAATCCGGATCCTGAACTGGAGAGATCCGGACTATCCGGCTCCCCTGAGTCTGACGGAAAATGCCCCTCCGGTGCTCTTCTGCCGGGGGGTGCTGCCGCCCT
>JAGAEW010000145.1 GCA_017612935.1 Oscillospiraceae bacterium | reverse complement strand
TTGCGCTGCCGGAGGAGATCAAGCTGATCCCCTTTTCCACCGAGAAGGGAACGGGGCGGGACGAGCTGGTGCGGGTAATCTTTGCCGCCTGCGGCGAATCAGGAGGGGCTTGAGCCCAATCAAAGGAGCAGCTACAATCGAACAGGCAGGGAAAAGCAGCAGTTGGAATCAACTGCTGCTTTTCCCTGTCCTCGTTTGTTATGATTGCCGCCTGCGAAGCTCCAAGGCTGCTCGCAGGAAACCCTCCACGTCGGCGGGACGGGACAGGGAGGACAGAGAAAGACGGATTGTGCCTTCCGACAGGGTACCGCCGGTACGGTGGGCCAGCGGGGCGCAGTGGAGCCCGGCCCGAAGGGCAATTCCCCGGCGGGCAAAGGCCTCGGCCCCCTGCTCGCAATCCATTCCCGGTACCCGGAAGGAGAGGACCCCGACCTGGCCCGGCCCGGTGAAGACCGGAAAGGCGAGACGTTCGAGCCCCTGAACTGCCCGCTGCAGCAGTCGGGATTCATTTTTCTGCAGGGCATCCTGAGACTGCTGGGCTAAAAAGCGGATTCCCGCTCCGAGACCTGCAATCCCAGGAACATTCAGGGTGCCGGCCTCGATCCGCTCCGGCAACTCCTCCGGCATGGCCTGATCTGCTGAGTGACTGCCCGTTCCTCCGAAGCGCAGGGGCTGCGCTGTCTGCCTGCACAACAGCAGCCCGGTCCCCTGCGGACCCAGAAGCCCCTTGTGCCCCGGCATGGCCACAAAAGCCGCGTTCCAAAGGCTGGGCCGTACGGGCAGCAGTCCTGCCGATTGTGAGGCGTCCACCACAAAGGGGATCTCCCGTTCGGCGCAGAGGGCACCGATTTCCTGTATCGGCAGCACACAGCCGAAGACGTTGGAAACGTGCAGACAAACGACCGCTCTGGTCTGGGAGCTCAGAACCTTCTCAAAGGCGGAAAGCCAGCCCTCCCGGTCAAAGAGGGGGGCCGTGACGACTGTGGGCTCCGCGCCGAGACCGGCGAGGGTCCGGGTGACGGCATTGTGCTCCAGCCCGGAAATCACCACCCGATCGCCCCTTTGAACGAGACTTCGCAGGGCAATGTTCAGACCTTCCGTGGCGTTGGACGTAAAGCAGACCTGTTCCGGCTCCAGACCGAAAAAGCTTGCCGCGGCCTCCCGGGTGCGGTAGACCGTTTCACCGGCTTTGCGGGCTGCGGCGTGACCGCTGCGGCCGGGATTTGCACAGCTCCGCAGGGCATCGAGCATTGCTTCTGCTACCTGGGGCGGTTTCATCAGCGTTGTTGCCGCATTGTCCAGATAAATCACGGTTCCACCCTCTCAAAGCTGCCGTCTGTCAGGTGCAGATAAATGCCCTGAACTGTGACGTTGGACTGCTCCAACAGACGCAGAGCCCGATTCAAATCTCCTTCACGGAGGGCCAGCGCGTAGGCGCAGCCTCCCGGTGCGATGGCCCGGGGCGCCCGCAGCAGTTGGTGGCGCAAGCCAACGCGGCGCAGAGCGACGCTGGCTTTTTGCCCCGGCGTAACGGAGCGCAAGGTCAAATAGACGTTATACATGTTGATCCCTCCCTGACATTCTATGCACAGAGAGCGAAAAAAGGACCCTTTCCCCGAAACGGCTCTGTTTTTGGGAAAGGGTAAAGAACGATAGAACTGAATCGAGAGCCGCCTGCTCAGAGCATCCCGCTGGCCTGCAGGGAGAGATAGGCGCGACCGTTCAAAATGAAATGATCCGTCAGAACAATGTCCACCATCTGCAGCGCGTGGACAGCGTTTCGGGTATACTCCAGATCCTCGGGGGAGGGAAGCAGAGTTCCGCTGGTGTGATTGTGGGCCAGAATGACAACGGAGGCATTTGCCAGCAAGGCTGCCTCTACCAGCTTGCGGAAGGGGAGATTCACAGAATTCACCGCTCCGCGGCAGAGCTCCCGGCACTCGATCAGCTTGCACTTGGCGTCCATCGAGAGCAGCCAGGCCCGCTCCTCCCGCAGTCCTTCAGTCCTGGAAGAGAGAAAGGCGCCGATTTCCGAGGTGGTTCGCAGGAATACTTCGCCGGAGTAGCGGGACTGCTCCGTTCTGGTCCGGAGGGCGGAAACCAGATGGATCAGAGCAGCGCTTCGCGGGCCGATTCCGGGCACACGCATCAACTGCGCCGGAGTTGCCTCCAAAACCCGGTGCAGACTGCCGAATTCCTCCAACAGCAGATGAGCCAGCGGATTGACATCCCGGCGGGAAATGGAATAGAAGAGCAGAAATTCTAAAACCTCTACGTCGGAAAAGGCGTCCAATCCCGTGGTGGAGAAGGTTTCCAGCATCCGACTTCGGTGACCTTCGTGCAGATTTTTCTCTTTGAACCGCGCATCATCCATGGGATATCCTCCTTTTCACGGGGGGTGAATGTTGCTATTATCATAACAGAGATTCTTTTGTTTGTAAACTGAAAATGATTGCATTTTCCATGAAAGTGTGTTTTAATAAAAAATAAAAGGCAGAGGTGATCGGAAATGCGATGGAAAAGATACGTTTCCCTGACGCTGTCGTTGCTTGCAAGCGCTGCATGGATTCTTTTTATTTTGGATCGCTCTGCCAAGACGGCGGAGGAATCAGTACGGGAAAGCGGGTGGGTTTGGAATGTGCTGCGGAGTATCATTCCCGGCATCTCCGTGAAGTTGGTCCGGAAGCTGGCACATTTTACAGAGTATTTCGTTCTCGGCGGCCTGTTGTGGACAGACTTTTATCTCACAAAGGAGAGCCTTGCGCTGCCCCTCCTGACGGGCCTGATTGTGGCCGGCGCGGATGAGTATTTCCAGACCTTCATTCCGGGCCGCAGCGGGCAGCTCAGCGATGTGCTGATCGACTTTTCAGGCCTGAGCCTCTCGGTGCTGCTGCTTTGGCAACTGCGGAGATCCGGAGCTGCAGCACGCACCCGGAGCCTCAACTGAAGGGGAGGCGTCTTGCGGGCCGCACAGCGGCCGTTGCAAGGAGGCTCGAAAATCACTGAAGAATCATATCAGACAGAGAGGCTGTGATGTCATGCCCCATCCCGGTAGTCTTGGCCCCCGCGGATTTTTGACAGAAGAAGAGAAGCAGAGCAGGCCGAAGGTCACAAAGGCGCTGCTTCTGCGGATTTTGTCCTATCTCAAGCCCTATTGGCGTCAGTTTCTTCTGGTCTTTCTTGCAATCCTGCTCTCTGCAACCATCGGCCTGCTGCCCTCTATCATAACGGGCCGTATTGTGGATGAGGCTCTGGTGGGTCGGAACATGAAGCTGCTGGTGCAGTTGCTGCTGGCGGCCTTTGGGACGCTGGCGCTCTCTCAGGTGATCGGCGTGGTGGAGAGCTACATCAACGCCTGGATCTCGCAGCGAATCATCTTCGACATGAAGAACCAAATGTACAAGCACCTGCAGCATATGCCCCATGCCTTTTTTACCACAGAGAAGCAGGGCGACATCATTACCCGCATGAACACCGACATATCCGGCGTCAGCTCTGTGATTTCCGGGACCCTGTCCTCCATTGTCAGCAATGTGGCGACCGTTGTCACCACCCTGGCTGCGCTGTTTACCATGAGCTGGCAGCTGGCGCTGGTGGGCATGGTGGTCCTTCCGCTGCTGATTCTGCCCACCCGGAGCGTGGGGCAGACCCGGTGGAAGCTGCTGAGTCAGAGCCAGGAGAAAAACGACGAGCTCAATCAAATGATCAACGAGACCCTCTCCGTCAGCGGCTCTCTGCTGGTCAAGCTTTTTGCCCGGGAGGACCAGGAGTATGCCCGTTTTGTGGGGCTGAACGAGGAGCTCACGCGGCTGAACCTCAAGGAGCAACGCTCCGGCAAGTGGTTCGGAGTGATTATGGGAATGTTTACCCAGCTCGGCCCGCTGCTGATCTATTTTGCCGGGGGTTGGCTGATGATCCGCAGCGGAAACTCCGGAATGACCGTGGGTATGATTACCGCCACCGTAGCGCTGATTAACCGGCTCTACCGGCCGGCCCAGAGCCTGCTCAACATTCAGGTGGACTTTACCCGTTCTCTGGCCCTGTTTACGAGAATTTTCGCTTATTTCGACAAAAAGAATCCCATTGTCTCCAAGGACAACGGTAAAAAACCGGAGCTGCGACGGGCAGACATCCGTTATGAGCACGTTCGCTTCTCCTATGATCCGGACAAGCCCCTGCTGACGGACGTGGATTTCACGGTTCCCGCCGGACATATGTATGCCATTGTTGGACCCTCCGGCTCCGGAAAATCCACTGTGGTCAATCTCCTGCCCCGGCTCTACGATGTGACGGGGGGCAGCGTGCGGATCGGCGGTGTGGATGTGCGGGATATGGATTTGAACTATCTGCGCTCCAACATCGGTGTCGTGACCCAGGAATCCTACCTGTTCAACGGCAGCATACGGGAAAATCTACTCTACGCCAAAGCCGACGCCACCGAGGCAGAGCTGGAGCAGGCCTGCAAAATCGCCAATATTCACGACTTTATCGCTGCCCAGCCTGGGGGCTATGATACCCTTGTGGGCAACCGGGGGCTGAAGCTTTCGGGAGGCGAGAAGCAGCGGCTCTCCATTGCCCGGGTCATTTTGAAGAACCCGAGGATCCTGATTCTTGACGAGGCAACCTCCGCGCTGGATTCTATCTCGGAAAACGCGATTCAACAGGCGCTGGAGCGGCTGATGGAGGGCAGAACCTCTATCGTGATTGCCCACCGACTGTCCACCATCCTCAAGGCCGATCATATTTTAGTGGTGCAGGGCGGCGTGGTGGCGGAGGCCGGAACCCACGAAAGCCTGATGGCAGAGAACGGAATTTACCGGGAGCTTTATGAAACGCAGTTCCGTAAGATTCTGGATCTGGAACAGAAGTAGACAAAGCGCTGCCTGAGGGTCCCCGTGCAAGGGGGGTGAAAGGGTTGTAGCCGGATTTGTAACCAAAAATTCACAATTCAATGGTTGACAAATCCGTTTCACATGGTATAATAGGTTAGCACTCAGGAATAAAGAGTGCTAACCTATACTGTCTGTTGAAATCATTTTAAGGAGGCATTCCTATGAAATTAAAGCCCTTATCCGACCGCGTGCTGCTCAAGGCCACGGAGGCGGAAGAAACCACCAAGTCTGGCATCATTCTTTCCACTGCCAACAAGGAAAAGCCTGTGATCTCTGAGGTTGTGGCGGTTGGCCCCGGCGGCGTCGTGGACGGCAAGGAAATCAAAATGACCGTTAAGGCCGGCGATAAGGTCGTCGTTGCCAAGTACGCAGGCACGGAAGTCAAGCTCGACGGCGTTGAGTATTCCATTGTCCGCCAGAGCGACATTCTGGCGATTGTAGAATAATTAGGAGGAAACAATCATGGCAAAGCAGATTATTTACGGCGAAGAAGCCAGAAAGAAGATTCAGGCTGGTTTGGACCAGCTCGCCAATACCGTCAAGGTCACGCTTGGGCCCAAGGGCCGCAACGTCGTTCTGGGTAAGAAGTACGGCGCACCCCTGATTACCAACGACGGCGTGACCATCGCCAAGGACGTGGAGCTGGAAGATGCCTTTGAGAACATGGGCGCCCAGCTCATCCGGGAGGTTGCTACCAAGACCAACGACGTGGCCGGCGACGGCACCACTACCGCCACCCTGCTGGCCCAGGCCATCTCTCGCGAGGGCCTGAAGAACGTCACCGCCGGCGCCAACCCCATGGTCATGCGTCGGGGCATTAACAAGGCTGTGGAGGTTGCTGTTGAGGCGATCAAGGCCAACAGCCAGGAAATCAGCGGCACGGAGGACATTGCCCGGGTCGGCGCCATCTCTTCCGGTGATGAGGAAGTCGGCAAGCTGATTGCCGAGGCCATGGAGAAGGTCACTTCCTCCGGTGTTATCACCATTGAGGAATCCAAGACTGCCGAGACCGGCTTGGAGGTCGTTGAGGGTATGCAGTTTGACCGGGGCTATATCTCCCCCTACATGGTTACGGATACCGACAAGATGGAAGCCGTCATTGACGATCCCTATATTCTGATTACCGACAAGAAAATCTCTGCCATTCAGGAGATCCTGCCCGTGCTGGAGAAGATTGTGCAGGCCGGCAAGAAGATGGTCATTCTCGCCGAGGACGTGGAGGGCGATGCCCTGGCCACCCTGCTGGTGAACCGTCTGCGGGGCACCTTCACCTGCCTGTGCGTCAAGGCCCCCGGTTTCGGCGACCGCAGAAAGGAAATGCTGCGAGACATCGCCATCCTGACCGGCGGTACCTATATCTCCTCTGATCTGAACATGGACCTGATGGACGTGGACGTGTCCGACCTGGGCCGCGCCCGTCAGATCAAGTCTACCAAGGACAACACTACCATTGTGGACGGCATGGGCGATCCCGCCGAGATCAAGGCGCGGGTCCATGAGATTCGTGCCGCCATCGAAGTGACTACCTCCGACTACGACAAGGAGAAGCTGCAGGAGCGTCTTGCCAAGCTCTCCGGCGGTGTCGCGGTGATCCGCGTCGGCGCTCCCACAGAGGTTGCCATGAAGGAGCAGAAGCTCCGCGTGGAGGACGCTCTGAACGCCACCCGTGCTGCGGTGGAAGAAGGCATCGTCGCCGGCGGCGGCACGGCATATGTCAATGCCATCCCCGCGGTGGAGCGTCTGGTGGCCCGCCTGAGCGGCGACGAAAAGACCGGCGCTGCCATTATTGCCCGGGCTTTGCAGGCGCCGATCCGTCAGATTGCCGAGAACGCCGGCGTGGACGGCTCCGTGATCTTTGAGCGAATCAAGAACAGCCGCAAGCAGGGCTTCGGCTACGATGCGGCCAAGGATAGCTTCGTGGACATGATTCCCTCCGGCATCGTAGATCCCACCAAGGTGACTCGCAGCGCCCTTGAGAACGCTGCTTCCATCGCCGCCTCCGTGCTGACGACGGAATCTCTGGTGGTGGATAAGCCTGATCCCCAGGCCGATGCGGCTATGGCAGCGGCTGCGGCCGGTGCAGGCGGCATGGGCGGAATGTACTA
>JAGAEW010000144.1 GCA_017612935.1 Oscillospiraceae bacterium | reverse complement strand
ATGGGGGGAAGCCCCGTATGCGCAGTCCGCTTTCACGCTGTGATTTACTTCCAGATAAGGATGATCCGACATGGCCACTGGGTCCACTTGTAGTAGGCAGGGTCGGTGGTGTTCACCTCCCGGTCCCAGTCAAAGCTGTAACCCAGCGCTTGAAGCTGAGAGCGGAACACCGCCACGTTGCGCTCTGTCACCGTCCGGGGATGGACGTGATTTTTTATAGCATAATTCTCCGTGGGCAGACCGAAGGCGTCGTAGCCCATGGGAAACAGGACATTGTAGCCCTCCATGCGCTTTTTGCGGGCGATAACGTCCATGGCGGTATAGGGGCGGGCATGGCCCACATGCAGACCCATTCCGGAGGGGAAGGGGAACTCGATCAGTCCGTAGAACCTGGGCTTTTCGCTGTCAGTTTGGGTCCGATAGATGTTTTCCTCCAGCCATTTCTTCTGCCATTTTTGTTCAATATCTCTAAATTCATATTTCATATTCTCATTTCCTCAATTCAGGCTTTCTCTTCTGCGCCGGAGCCTTCCTCCGGCAGGGCCACGGGCTTTGCATCGTTCCACAGCCGTTCCAAATCATAGAACTGCCGGGTTTCGTCGGTAAAGACATGGCAGACCAGACAGCCGAAGTCCAGCAGAACCCAGGTGCCGCCGCGATGACCTTCCCGATGCAGAAGGGCCTCACCGCAGAGCTCCACCACTTCTTCCACCGTGTCGCAGAGGGTCTTGACATGGGTGTTGGAGCTGCCGGTGCAGATCAGGAAATACTCTGCCAGGGTGGTGACCTCCGTCACCTCCAAGAGCTTGACGTGAATTCCCTTTTTATCTTCCAGCGCCTTTGCGGCAGCCAGGGCGATTTCCTTTGTTGTCATAGCATCACTCTTTTCTATCAGATTTCATTCATTCCGTTAAAACGTCTTTCCCATCAGCTCCGAGAAGACCGCATACAGGGTCATGCCGCTGAGCAGCAGAGAAATAATCAGCAGGAACAGGCCCTTGACCCAGCCGGAAACCCCGGTAGAATCATTCTCCAGAATGTCCTCCGGCGTATCGGGGATTGCATGCAAATCCTCCACCGAGATGCGGGGCGCAGGCCGCGGCGAGGGACTGCGTCGTTCCGGCTGCGGAACATCGGCGCCTTGTCCCGCCCTGGGTTGATAATCCCTTGTGCCGTCCCCGATCAGGCTGCAGATCTCACTGAGAAATTCTCCTTCGTCCACCGCGTCCCGGGTAAAACGGCCGGTGGGCTCTTTCTTGAGGGATTCTGCCGCCTCCGCCACCGACTCATAGCTCATGGAAGCCAGTGGCGGCTTCCGGACCGGCCTTGCTTCCTCCTGTGTGCTCTCCTCCGGTCTCCGGGTCTCGGGGACCTTGTCGGAGGCCGACTGTATCGGTTCATCAAGCCGCAGAACCTCCTCTACCCGGGCAAGCAGCTCCGGCTCCGTTGTCCGGTCGGGAATCTCCGGCTCCGTTGCCCGGACAGGGGGCTCCGGATTGGGCTGCGAAGGGGCATTCCCGGTTTTTTTCTTTTTACCTTTGGCGTTGTTCGGGCTCTGCTTTGGCGCCTCCTGGGCAGTCTCCGGCTTGGAAGCTGCGTTCCCAGCCTGCTGCGCGAAGGCCGTCGCTTCTTCCGCCGAGAGCTCCTTCAGCCGAAGGGATGCAGATTCGAGTTCCTGTCCCGTGGGCTTTTCCCCCAGGATGGCCTCCGCAAGCTCCTCCGTCAGTTCTTCCGTCAGATGTAACGGCTCCTTTTCCTGGTCTTTTGGACCGGCAGTTTTTTCCATAATGGCCTGCAGCTCTTCGAGAATTGCCTTGTCGGTCGACAACTGCTGTGCCTCGCCCGCGGAGTCCGTCTCAGCGGCAGTCTGCAGAGAATCATCCCCGTCGGAAACGCCGTCGGGATTCAAATCGAGGCTTACCTGGGAAGATAGCTCTTCGGATGCAGGCTGATTCTGCAGCTCCGCCTTATTTTGCTTTT
Source organism: Oscillospiraceae bacterium (assembly GCA_017612935.1). Lineage (GTDB taxonomy): Bacteria > Bacillota > Clostridia > Oscillospirales > Oscillospiraceae > JAFRPC01. Next base: position 13,220 of record JAGAEW010000144.1, on the reverse strand, counting down.
TTTTACGTTTCACGAAAGTTGACTCCTCTCGGTTAGTTTTTGATAATACTTCCAGCCCTCCAGAGAATCGGGATCAATGACCCGCCCCTGCTCCCGCAGATGGAAAATGGACTGATCCAGACCATGATAGACTGCAGCGTCCAGATTCGTTTCCACCAACTGACGCATAAGCTCCACCCCGGGGAAGCTGCGATTTGGCTCCATGTAGTCAGCAATATAGAGGACCTTTTCTAGGGGGGTCATTTCTTTCCTGCCGGTAGTATGCCACCAGATTGCGTCGCAGACCGCGTCGCTCTCTGCGAAAATCTCTCTGGCGACTGCCGCCCCGGTCTTGGCATGGAGCAGCTTGGGATTCTCCCGCTGAATGCTTGTTAGCATCATACCATAGTTCTCACAAAGATGCAACTGTTCCTTTGGCCCCAGGGCCTTGGTAATATCGTGCAGAATTCCGGCCCGACAGGCGGCAACAGGGTCTGCACCCCAGCGCAGAGCCAACTCCTCGGCAGTCCGGGCAGTGCCCTCCACATGGGCCCGGCGATTTTCGTTGTGCAGCAACAGAGAAATCTCCCGCAAGCGCTCAAAGGGCAGCCCCTTGAGGGACGCGCCGGACAGATACCAGCCCTCCTGCCGGATCATATTCTCCACTTCGGGCGGCAGACACCAGGGTGCTCCGAAGGCCAGCATACGCCGCACCGTGGTGGAGGACACCGGGAGACATTGATTTTCCACCGGGATCACACGGGTCTGATACATCTGCTCCAGACGCTCTGCCTCCCGGCAGGCGTCGGCCCAAAGACTGTCGTCGTTCTCCCGGCGCATGACCGCCAGCGAGGCCAGAGCTGCAATCCTCCCGGGCTCTTTCCAGGTGGAAAAGGACAGGAGCATATCTGTCCCCATGACGAAAAACAGTTCATCTTCGGGGTAGCGCTCCCGCAGTTGGGTCAGCGTATCGACCGTATAGCTCGGGCCTTCCCGCCGCAGCTCCAGATCGCAGAGCTCCGCCTTGGGAACCGAGGCAAAGGCCGCCCGGCAAAGGGCCAGCCGCTGTTCCGGCGTCGGCGAGTCGACGCTCAAGCTTTTATGGGGCGGAATGGCGGCGGGCACAATCAGAAGGCGATCCAGATTCAGCAGACGCACCAGCTCTGAGGCAGCCAGCACATGACCTGTGTGGGGCGGGTTATAGCTGCCGCCGTATACACCGACGCGGCTCATTCTTCGCCTTCCAGTTCTGCACGGCGGCGCTGCCGGATTTGCTCAATCGCCGCCTGCTTGAAGTAGTCGTTTTTCCGGTCCCGGGCCGCTTTGGCAGCGGCCCGGCGCTTTTGCACGCCGGCCCGGACGGGATTAACCTGAATCTTCGGGCGTGGGGCACTCGCCTTTTTTGCAAGGGTTTCAGAGCGACGCCAGATTACAAACTTATTTCCGACGCACTGGATGCCCTCGGCTCCGAGGGCTTCACAGAGCTGATCACTGACCTCTCGGGCAGAAAGCAGCGCGCTTTCCAGCACCTTGCCCTTAATCAACTCCCGGGCCTCCAACTGACGGCCCGCTTCTTCCGTCAATGCGTCCGTGACACCCTCCTTGCCCACCATCAGTGTGGTATCCAGTTCGTTTGCCTTGGACCGAAGCTCGGCCCGCTGTTTGCTTGTAATCATCTGCTTTCCTCCAACATTTGGCAAAGCCGCTTCAGAGCGTTTGCCCGGTGTGAGATGGCATTCTTCTGCTGCTGTCCCATCTGGGCGAAGGTGCAGCCCTGGGACGGAATATAAAACACGGGATCGTAGCCGAAGCCCTCCGTTCCCCGGGGCTCCAGCGTAATCAGACCCTCACAGCTTCCCCGGGCTGTAAGGATTCTGCCGTCGGGGTAAGCCAGGGTAATCACGCAAAGGAAGCGGGCTGTGCGCTCCTCGGAGCGAATTGTCCGCAGATTGTTCAGAAGGTATTCCAGCCGGTCCCGGTCGCTTACACAGTCCGGCGCGCCGTAGCGGGCGGAGTAGATTCCGGGCGCGCCCTCCAGCGCGTCCACACAGAGGCCGGAATCATCGGCAATGGCCGGCAGGCCAGTTGCCTCCATGACAGCTTTGGCTTTGAGGACGGAGTTTTCTTCAAAGCTGCTTCCCGTTTCCTCTACATCCACCCGAACTCCCAGCTCAGATTGCAGGACCAGCTCCATGTCAAATCGGGACAGGATGTTCTGGATCTCCTCCAACTTGTGACAATTTTGGGATGCAAGCACAACTCTCATAGCGCAATATACCTCCCCAGCAGTTCGCAGAGCTCCCGGTTGCCCTTGGCACACAGATCCAAAAGCTGAATCTGCTCCTCCCGGCTGTAGGATCTTCCCTCACCGGTCCCCTGCAGCTCAATGATTCGCCCGTCTGCGCTCATAACGCAGTTGAGGTCCACCATGGCGCGGCTGTCCTCCTCGTAGCAGAGGTCCAGCAGGGGCTGCCCGTCCACAATTCCCGCCGAGATACCGCTGATATAGCCCCGGATGGGCAAGCGCTCCAGTTCTCCCCGCTCCACCAGCTTTTTCAGGGCCAGCGCAAGAGCCAAAAAGCCTCCGGTCACAGAGGCGGTACGGGTCCCCCCGTCGGCCTGCAGCACATCACAGTCCACCGTGACAGTACGCTCCCCCAGAGCGCCCAGATCCACGGCCCCCCGCAGGCTTCGCCCGATCAGGCGCTGGATCTCCGCACTGCGGGCAGAAAGCTTCAGCCTGGAAATGTCCCGCTTGGACCGTTCCCGGTTCGCCCGGGGAAGCATGGAATACTCCGCTGTCACCCAGCCGCCCTCCCGGATGTGGGGCGGAACCCTCTCCTCCACTGAGGCGTTACAGAGAACCATTGTATTGCCCATTTCAATCAGGCAGGAGCCCTCTGCAAATTTTGTAAAACCGGGGGTGAGCTTTACGGGACGCAGCTCGTCGAATTTCCTTCCATCCATTCGTGTCATAAGTTCCTCCCTTGCAGCTGTGCCGCAAACATGAGCAGATTATGCGCCGCGAATTGCGCGGTGCAGCAATGTCTCTTATATCAGTGCCTCTACAAAGTCCCGTGCCTGGAAGGGCATCAGATCGTCAATGCCCTCGCCAACGCCGATATACTTCACGGGGATTTGCAGAGCGTCCGCCACCGCAATGACAATGCCGCCCTTGGCTGTACCGTCCAGCTTGGTCAGCACAATGCCGGTGACGCCTGCTATCTCCTTGAACTGCTTGGCCTGCAACAGCCCGTTCTGACCGGTGGTTCCGTCCAGTACCAGCAGCACTTCCTTGTCGCAGTCAGGCAGCTCCCGATCAATGACGCGGCTGATTTTCCCCAGCTCGCTCATCAGATTTGCCTTATTGTGAAGCCGTCCGGCGGTATCGCAGATCAGCACGTCCACACCCCGAGCTCTGGCGGCCGAAACGCCGTCATAGACCACGGCGGCAGGGTCCGCCCCCTCATGCTGCCGCACCAGCTCTACCCCGGCGCGGTTCGCCCAGATCTCCAACTGATCCGCAGCGGCAGCCCGGAAGGTATCGGCCGCGCAGAGCATGACCCGCTTGCCCGCCTCAGAGAGCTGATTGGCCAGCTTGCCGATGGTAGTTGTCTTTCCCACGCCGTTGACACCGATTACAAGGATGATGGAGGGACGGGTCCCGATTTGAAGCGACGAATCTCCCACCTCCAGCATTTCGGTCAGAATGTCCTTGAAGGCCTCGTGGACCTCCTCCGCCTCCCGGAGCTTCTGTTCCTTCACCCGGCGGCGCAGCTCCTCCACGGTTCGCTCCGTGGTTTCCATACCGACATCCGCCAGAATCATCCGCTCCTCCAGCTCCTCGTAGAACTCCTCGTCTACACCGCGGAACACCGGGAAGAGATTGCCGATATTCTTTTTGGTCTTGCTCAGACCCTGTTTAATTTTTTCAAAAAAACCCATGTTTTATCCCTCTTTCATCGTTCAATGTTGGCTCAGCCCCAATTCCTGCTCCAACTCGTCCAGATTCAAATGGAGAATCTTGGACACGCCCTGCTCCTGCATGGTGACGCCGAACAGAGCGTCCGCCTCCTCCATTGTGCCGCGGCGGTGGGTAATGACAATGAACTGAGTCCCGCTGCACAGCTGCCGCAAATAGCCGGCATAGCGTTCCACGTTTCGGTCGTCCAAGGCGGCGTCGATCTCGTCGAGCATACAGAAGGGTGTAGGCCGAACCTTCAAAATGGCAAAATACAGGGCGATGGCCACAAATGCCTTCTCGCCGCCGGAGAGCAGCGTGATGGTCTTGAGCTGCTTACCGGGAGGCTGAACCTTGATTTCAATGCCGCAGCTCAGAGGATCGCCCGGATCCTCCAGCTCCAGCGACGCCTTACCGCCACCGAACATCTCTACAAAGGTTTGGCCAAAGTAGTGATTGATCCGGGAAAACTCCCCGGTAAAAATCTCGGTCATCTGTCTGGTAATATCCCGGATGATTCCCTCCAGGTCCCGCTTGGATTCCAGCACGTCGTCCCGCTGGTTCGCCAGATAGGTATAGCGCTCGTTGACCCGCTCAAACTCGTCAATGGCGCCGAGGTTCGGCGTGCCGAGCCCGTGCAGCTTCCGGCGCAGCTCCGCTACCTTGCGGTTGGCTGCGGCGACGGATTCAATCTCCGCCGCCTCGGCAGGGGCTGTGGAGGGCGTCAACTCATAGCTCTCCCAGAGCTTATCGACAATCTGCTTTTCCTCCATGCGTGAGCTGTTCTTCTTGCTTTCCAGCCGGGCGGCCTCCCGCTCCAGCTCGATGATATCCTTATTTTTCTGCTGGGCGTCCCGGTCCGTCGCGGTACGCTGCTGTTCGATCTGATTGCGGCGCTCCGCCGTCTGTTGCAGAGCGGCGCGGCGCGCCTCGGTCTGTGTCCGCTGCGCTGCAAGGGCCTCGTCGTTTTCTGCCAGACGAAGAGACAGAGCCTGAGCCTGAGACAGCAGCCTGTCAATGAGCTCCTGCTTCTGGTTCCGGTCCCCCTCCAGCCCCTGGACAAGGGCCTCAAGCTGCCGCAGGGATTCCATGGCCGTCAGCTTCTCTGCAGACAGGCCTGCTATAGACATTTTTTTCGCAGTCAGCTCGTCTGTCAGGCTGTTGCCCTCCCGGCTCAGCTCGGACTGGTCCACAGAGAGGGCGTCAACGGCCCTCTGGATCTCCCCGCAGCAGGCCTCCAGTGTTTCACAGTCCCGCAGCAAAGCGGCCTTGCGGCGCGCATCGGTGCTCACCCGGCTTTGCAGCGCCTCCAGGTCCCGCCGGTTTCCGGCATCGGCCTGACAGATTGCGTCATAGAGCACGCCGAACTGCTTTTCCTCCCCTTCAAGCCGAAGAATCTGGTCCTCAAACAAGCGCAGCTTTCCCTGCAGGGTCGTTTGCTCAAAGCCCACCAGATCCCGCTGCCGGTCCGCCTCGGCGGACTGACGGGAGAGCTCCTCCCGCTGCTGCGTCAGTGCTTGAATCTGATCCTGAAGCCGGGCAATCTCATTGGCGCGGGACAGCACCCCCGCCGAACGGCTGACGCTGCCGCCAGTCATAGAGCCGCCGGCATTCATCACCTGGCCGTCCAGGGTGACAATCTTAAAGCGGTTTCGATACCGCCGCGCCATGGCAATGGCGTCTTCCAAAGTCTCGGTGATTACGGTTCTGCCCAGCAGATTCTCCACCACCCGGCGGTAGCGCTCCTCATAGCCCACCAGCTCGGAGGCAATCCCCACAAAGCCCCTGCAGCCGTCGAGCCCCTGCTCCTGAAGGATCCTGCTCTCCAAAACAGACATGGGCAGGAAGGTGGCGCGGCCCACGTCCCGCAGCTTCAACTGCTGGATGGCCTGCTTCGCGTCCTCCTCGGCGGAGACCACAATGTGCTGCATGGCGCTGCCCAGAGCAATTTCGATGGCCACGGAACAGCGATCCTCCGTATGAATCAGGCGGGAAATGGGACCGTGAATGTTCCGAAGGATCCCTGCCCCGGCCTGCTGCATAACAAATTTGACAGCCTTGGAATAGCCCTCGAACTCCCGCTCCATTTCCCGGAACAAGTTCAGCCGGGAGGCGGCGGTGTCCAGCTTGACGTTCAGCCCCTGGAGCTGATCGCGAAGCTCCCGGGCCTTGTCCTCCCGGGTCTTCTGCCGCAGGGCGTAGCCCGCCAGTGCGTTCTGACAGCTCTGAGCGTCTTCCTTCGCCTGATGAAGCGCCTTCCGGCAGGCTTCCAGCTTTTCCTCGGTTTCCTTTTTGCGGGCCAGCGCGGAATCCCGATCTCCGCACAGCTCCTGTTCCCGCTGACGGTTCTGCTCCAGCGTTTCCCCAAGCGCGGCAGCGTCTGCCCGCTTCCCCGCCAGCTCCGCCACGCAGGCGGCATGACGGTTTCGCAGCTCCAGATAACTGCGGTTCATGTCCTTGGAAGATTCCGTCAGGGTGTTGAGCTTCTCCTGCAGGGCCGCAGCGGAGCACTCCAGCTCCCGGACCTCTCGGTCGATTGCGAAAAGTCGTTCCCGCCGTTCACGGATCTGGGCCTGGACGCCGCCTCGGCGGTTGTCCTCCTCTGACAGCTCCTGGCGCAGCCGGGTCAGGCTCTCCTCCCCGTTGCGCTTCTCTCCCTCCAGCACGTCCTTACAGCTCTGCAGCCGCTGCAGCTCCGCCTCTGCCCGGGAAATCTCTTCCCGACAACGCTCCAGCTCCAGATCTCCCTCCCGGAGCGCCTCGTTGAGGGCCTCCGCCTTCTGGTAGAGAGCCTCCAGATTTTCATGCTCCTGGCTCAGAATAAAGGCGGCGGCATGATAGTCCTGCTCCGCTTTTTCCGCCGCAGCGGCCAGCGTGCTCAGGCTGTGAAGCCAGAGCGCGACCTCCTGCCCCTTGAGCTCTGCCCGCAGGGCCAGATATTTTCTTGCCTTCTCCGACTGCTCCCGCAGCGGCTCCACCTGGAGCTCCAGCTCCGATATTTTGTCGTTGATGCGGAGCAGATTTTCCTCCGTGCGCTCCAGTCGGCGCTCGGTTTCCTCCTTGCGGTGACGGTATTTGGAAATGCCCGCCGCCTCCTCGAATATTTCCCGGCGATCGGTGCTCTTGACGGCGAGAATCTCGTCGATGCGGCCCTGGGAAATGTTGGAGTAGCCCTCCTTGCCGAGGCCCGTATCCATAAACAGCTCATTCACATCCCGCAGACGGGCGGACTGCTTGTTGATATAGAATTCATTTTCCCCGGAGCGGTAGTAGCGACGGGTCACCATGATCTCGTCGCTGTCAACCATGAAGTATCGGTCGGAATTGTCGAAAATCAGACTGGCCTCCGCAAAGCCCAGCTGGGGCCGCTTGAGTGTGCCGCCGAAAATCACATCTTCCATCTTGGCACCCCGGAGAGATTTGGAGCTCTGCTCCCCCATGACCCAGCGAATGGCATCGGAAATATTCGATTTTCCGGAGCCGTTGGGGCCGACGATGGCCGTAATTTCCCCGTCGAATTGCAGCCGGATTTTATCCGGAAAGCTCTTAAACCCCTGCAGGTCGAGTGATTTCAGGTACACAGCGATACTCCTACTCTTAGAATTTTCTTATGATTATAACAGAATTCCCGTCTTATTGCAAGACGGGAATTGGGAATTCTTTGGCTTTTCGCCGACCCTCGCCGGGGTCTTGCGGCGAAATCTCATCCCGGCGGCCGAAGGCACCCCCGGAAGCCATTATTTATATTGCTCGTATTTTTTATACTGGTATTTCTTGTACTTCCCGTGGGAGTAGCGATCCCGTTTTTTGCTGCTGACATTGTTCAGCACCACGCCCAGCACATTGCAGTTCGACTTTCGCAGCTGTTCCACCGCTTCTCTGGCCGCCCGGTAGGGCACATGGTCACTGCCGATCACCAGCAGCGCACTGTCACAGTTGGCTCCGATTACGGCCGCGTCAATTACATAGCCCAGAGGCGGCGTGTCAACGATGACATAGTCAAAAATATCCTTCACGGCCTTCAGCATATCGGAGAAGTAGACACTGTTGAGAAGCTTGACCGGGTTGGGCGGATAGGCGCCGGAAAAGAGCAGAAACATATTGGGATACTGGGTGGAGTAGATGGCGTCGGACAGGGTCGTCATGCCGTTGAGGGTTTCACTCAGGCCGATGACATTCTTTGCGTCGGAATGCCGTCCCGCCAGCACAGATTTACGCAGGTCAGCGTCAATTACCAAAACCCGCTTGCCCAACTCCGCCAGACTGTGTCCCAGATGGAGGGAAAGCACAGATTTGCCCTCATTTTGATCCACACTGGTCAGGAGAATCACCTTGACGTCCTGACCGCTGAACAGAACATTGGTACGCAGAACATTAAAGGCTTCCTGCACAAAATAGTTATCCTCTGCAGGGAGGGAAATTGTCGTCCTATTCAAGCCATTCACCTCCGTCCTGATTCTGATTCGATTCCGGCTTGCGCTCTGAATTTACGCCGTTTTGGGGACCGTTCTGGGCGCCGTAGGCCCCATAGGGTCCGTAGATTTTATAGGAATCATATCGTTTTTTCTTTTTGAATTTTTTGCTCTCCACTTCCTGAACATTGGGAATCACGCCCAGCACCGTCAACTCCAGATAGTGCTGTACATCCTCTTCCGTGCGTACCTTGTCATCGGACAGGAACAGCGCCAGGAAAATGAAATAGACGACGAGGGCTGCGCACAGGCCGGCCAGTATGACCCGCTTGAGGCTGACAGTGTTGGAGGGCTGGCTGGGGAAGGTCCCCCAGTCAAAGACGTTGATCTGATCGAGGCCCATCGTCTTGGCGATTTGCGTCGAACCGATCCGGCAGAGAGAATCCACGATTGTCTTTGCCTGGTCCCGTTTCGCGGCCCGCACGGAAACCTCCAGCACACGGGTGCCTTCGGGATTATTGGCACTGATGGAACCTTTAAGCTGGGTATATGTGATCTGATCCTTCAAATTCAGTTCCTCAATGACCGTGTCCAAAACCGCATGGCTGCGCAAAATATACTCGCAGTCATTGACTACATCCAACGCCATCTTAAAGTCGGTGGTGGTATAGGAATAATCACCGGTTTCCCGCTTCAGAACATACAGAGTCGCAGTAGACTTGTAGACAGGGTTTTTTTCCTGCATATACATGCCGTATCCGAAGACAGCCGTGGCGGTCAGAACCCCTACCAGAAGGATCAGGATCATATGTCTGGTAAATACAGCCCAGAAATCCGACAGATTAAAAACGATTGTATCCTTTTCTTCCGTCATATGCTGCAACTCCTTTGAAAAATTTCTTTCTGCGCATTGCGGCAGAAAATATCCTCCGCAAAACGCCCGCCGTACTGATTGGAAACAAAGGCAAAGGCCTTGGACAGGTCCGGGTTCCGATGGTCCACGTCGTGGGCATCGGAGGCGATATAGTCCACCACCTGATGCTTGAGCAGGATTCGGCTCATGTGCTTGGAGTGTCTGTCCCAGCCCCCGAAAATGGAGGCGGCGTCCAGCTGAATGCGAACCCCCATATCCCTGAGCTGGGCAATGCTCTTCCAATCTCTGCCGAATTTCTCGTATCGCTCCGCGTGGGCCAGGATCGGGCGGTATCCTGCGTTCATCAGGCGACGCAGCGCCTCTGCAATTTTCCCTGCCGCTTCGCTTTGCGAAAAATCCACCAGAACATAATCGCTCTCGTTGAGGGTCCTGCAGCGCCCCTTCTCCAGCCACTCCGCTGCCGCCGGCCCATAGCGCAGCTCATTGCCAAGCGCCAGCCGCAGATCCGGATATTGACGCTGCAAAGCAGTCTTGAGGGAATTAAAAACCTGCAGACTTTTCTGTTCATTCTCCCCGAAAAAGCCCGGATGGTAATGGGGCGTCGCACAGAGAAAGCGCGTGCCGTTCCGGTAGGCCATCTGCACAATGGCAAGCATACCCTCCGGATCGACTGCACCGTCGTCCACACCCCACAGGATGTGTGAGTGAATGTCCGCAAAGCCCTCCATACAGTTGTTTTCTCCTTTTGATTTCAATGAAGTTGCTGAGGGGGAAACAAGAACACCGTCTTATACAGGCAAGGGTCGCGCGCTTCGCGGAATTACCCTGATATGCAATCTCTTACATTATAAAAAGCTCTGTTTCATTTGTCAAGCGCTTATTTCTTCCGGCGGAGCAAATCTCCCCGGCTTCGGATTTTTCTCTTCTTCCGGCTTCCTTCATGCCTGTCTCCCACAGAGCCCATAAAAAAGATTTCTGCCCCGAAAAACCCGTCATTGCCTGCACAAGACCGTTTTTTCGCCAAAGGCCCCACAGCGGGGCAACGCCCTTTGCGCGATGTCTCTCCGCTGAAAAAAGCAGTTTGTGGAAAACCGCATCAGGATTTTTCGACCAAACAGATGTCAAAACAGACAATACAGGGCCGCATTGTCTGTTTTGACATCTTGATTATTTATACCTTAGGGCTTGCATTCGAATATACGGTTCGACACGGTTCGCATCAAAACTTCAGGATATAGAACAGAATCGCGGCAACGGCAAGCACCAGGCCGACTACCTTGAAGATAAATTTGCCGAGCTTCAGGCCCAAAACAATCAGAACAACAGCGATCACAGAGGTCGGCACCGCAGCCGTATAGGTTTTAAGCAGTTCTAACAGATTATCCATAGCAGAAAGTCCTTTCGTAGTTGAAGTATGCTTCATAAGCTGACAGGCGCTGATCAGAGCTGCACCGCTGCGCGGTTTTCTCCCTGCGCCATCTCAGTATTTTACCGTATTTGAAGGAAAAATGCAATCCCTTTTCCGGAGAAGCACGCAGCTTTTTCTCCGGGGCCGCCGCTTCCGGTGCAAAGGGTCCCGGCACAATCGGCCGCCTTGTCCCCTTCACTGCGCCACAGCACGGTAGAGAAAGCTTACAACCTGCGCCCGGGTACAGTTCGCAGCGGGACTGAAGTGATTGGGATCCGTCCCGTTTGTAATGTTGTTTTCCACGGCCCACAGTACGGCCCGGCTGTAAAATCTGCCCTCCTGCACATCCGCAAAGGGCTGGTGGGAGCCCGTCGGCTCCGGGCAGCCCATGGCCCGCCAGAGGAAGGTGACGACCTCTCCCCGGGTGCAGGCCAGATCCGGCGAAAAAAGGGTCCGCGCGGTTCCGTTCGTTACCCCGGTCTGGAAGGCCCAGAGCACGGCGTCATAATAAAATCGCTTCGCTTGCAGGTCTTCGAAGGGATTGCTGTCCCGGATCGGGGCGGGCTGATCCTCCGCTCTCCAGAGAAAGGTCACAAACTCCCCCCGGGTACAGTTCTGATCCGGACCGAATCTGGCTGCGGAAAGGCCTTGGGTAATCCCCTCTCCATAGGCCCAGGCCACCGGAATTTCATAGTATCTGTCCTCCCCCACGTCAGCGAAAACATCTGTTCTGTAGAAAGAATACCCATAGGTCGAAAGGTAAGAATTGCGATCCAAACGGGCCGCCCCCGCTTCCTGCCCCACTTCCGGCGCCGAACCCACCGGCGAAGGTCCGTTGCCGTAGATTTTTGTCTGTTCAGGGATTCCGAGGGTCTGAGCTGCCAGACTGTAATCAAGGGGGAGCAGGTTCTCATTGCTGTCATTCCCCCAAGGTTCGGCGCCGTCTTCCTCTGGGGCGGCGCAGACCGGAGTCTCGGTCAGTTCCAGATTTTCCGCTGAATCGACCTTTCCCTGTACGCCGGTTCCGATCATACAGTCAGCGCTGCGAAGGAGAATCTGCCGTAGGGCAGCGCAGCCCTGAAAGGCACAAGGCCCAATCTCCCGCAACGTGCGGGGCAGTGAAAGCGCCTGCAGATGGGTACAGTCCGAAAAAGCCCCAGTCCCAACGGTTTTAAGCTGTGCCGAAAGTTTCAACTGCTCCAGCGCCGGACAATCTGAAAAGGCGCAGGCGCCGATTTCCTCCACACCGTCCCGCAGGGTCACGCTGTTCAAAGACAGGCAACCGGCAAAGGCATAATCTTGAACCCGGCGCACCCCGGCGGGAATCACCGCCGTCCGCAGGGCGTTGCAGCCCATAAAAGCATTCGCCCCGACGGTCTGCAGACCCTCCGGCAGCGCTGCCTCCGTCAGGGCGCAGCAGCCGGAAAAGGCCATTTCTCGGATCTGCTTCAGGCTGTCCGGCAGGGTGACGGATTGCAGTTGAACACAGCCGCCGAAGGCGTTGCTGTCGATGATTTCAAGAATCGGCGGCAGCTCCAGCATCTGCAGAGAGCTGCAGGCAGTAAAGGCCTCCGGACCAATCCGTTTCAAGCCCTCGGGCAGACTCAGGGCCCGCAGCATATCGCAGTCTGCAAAGGCCCGGGCTCCGATCTCGGTGATTTCCCCTTCAAACTTCACCGTCTGAATCCAGGGCTTTCCGGTCTGCCAGGGCGGATTATGAAAGCGGTAGTCCTCCATCTGTCCAAAGCCTCTGAGGCACAGACTTCCCTGCCGCAGATCCAGCTCCCAGAACAAGTCGGAGCCACAGCTCCCCTTTGCAACTGCACTCACGGCACAGGGACCGAGCGAGGAAAAGCGCTGCCCCGCTTCCACGGACGCGGCGTGGGCGGTGCTGAACAGGTAGCCGCAAACCCTCAGCCGTTCCGGAGGCGGTGCGTACAACTCCGTTCCGAAGGGACTTTCCAGCACAGCCACCGGGTTGCGAATGACAACCCTCTGCAGCCCCTCGCAGCAGGCCAAAGCCCCGCTGTCAATTTTTGTCACAGTCGAGGGAAGATCCAGCTCCTCCAGGGCCCCGCATCCCCGGAAGGCCTCCTGCCGAACTTCCTCAAGGCCAGCCGGCAGGGTGATCTGCGCAAGACGGCTGCAGTCGGCAAAAGCGCCCCTCCCGAGAACGGTCAAAGAAGCCGGCAGTGTCAACTCGCAAATCCCGCAGCAGCCGGAAAAGGCATAGCTTCCGATTTTCGTCAATCCCTCCGGCAGCAGCAGACCCCGAATGTCTCCTGCAAAGGCAGCCCAGGGGGCGGCTTGCGCCGCAAAGTCCCGCATGGCGCCGCTGCCGCTCAGGGTCAGAAGCCCGCTTTCCTCACAGAAGCTCCAGCAAAGATGCTCGCCGTCCTCCCCGCAGGCACCGGAATTCAGCCCTTCCGCCCCCAGAGAACAGGGTGGCCGGCAAAAGCTTCCCAACAGGAGCAGGGCCAGAATCAGGGACAGAATTCTCAATCGAATTCGTTTCATCACGTTCCCCTTCTTTCTCTGTAAATCGCTTCTTTTCCGTTTTTCTTTCCAATGCAGCAGCTTTTTACT
>JAGAEW010000143.1 GCA_017612935.1 Oscillospiraceae bacterium | reverse complement strand
TGGGACAGCATCGACAAGGACACCCACACCATGGATAAAATGACTGCGGAAGTCCGCAACGGCCTGAGCTATATGCTCTACGCGCCGGTGCTGTTCATATCCGCCAAAACCGGCCAGCGGGTAGACAAGCTCTACGAGCTGATTAACTTTGTCAATGAGCAGTCCGCCCTGCGCATCACCACGGGTATGCTGAACAATGTACTGGCGGACGCCACGGCCAGGGTGCAGCCCCCCACGGACAAGGGCCGCCGCCTGAAGATCTTCTATGTAACCCAGGCCGGGGTCAAGCCGCCGCATTTCGTGTTTTTCTGCAACGATGCAAGACTGTTCCATTTTTCCTATCAACGCTATCTGGAGAACCAGATCCGCAGCGTATTCGGGCTGGAGGGAACACCGGTGAAAATCACCATTCGGCAGAGAGGGGACGATGAAACGTGATTGTATTCTGGTTTTTGCTTTGCGCTGTGATCGGCTATCTGCTGGGGAGCTTCAACGGTGCGATTCTGATTTCCCGCTGGATTCGCGGGGAAGACATCCGAGCCAAGGGCAGCGGCAATGCGGGGCTGACGAATTTCTACCGGAACTACGGCGGACTGGACACCCTGCTGGTGCTGCTCATCGACGTGGGAAAGACAATTCTGGCCTGCTTTATCGGCAGGGCGATTTTGGGCGCCTATGACTTCAACTGGCGGCAAGAGGGGGCAATGTTCTGCGGTGGCCTGTCCGTGATCGGCCACGTTTTTCCCCTGTACTTTGGCTTCCGGGGCGGCAAGGGGATCCTGACTGCCGGGACGCTGGCTGCCTTTGTTGACTGGCGGATTATTGCGATTCTGCTGGGAGTATTTCTGCTGCTGGTTCTAATAACCCGTTACGTATCCCTTGGCTCTGTGATTGCCTGTTTTATTTACCCCATTCTCTTCTGGTGGCGCTACCCCGGGGATGATAAAATTATGATGACCATTTTGGCCTGCTGCCTTGCAGCGCTGGCCTGTTGGATGCACCGCTCCAATATCAAACGCCTGCTGGCAGGAACGGAGAGCAAGTTTTCGATTCATAAGAAAAAATCATAAAGACGGCGCGGCTGTCTGCCCATAGAAAGGATGAACGGAACCATGCAGATTGCAGTTGTCGGCAGCGGCGGGTGGGGCACAGCCATCGCCATGCTGCTCCATGAAAACAGACATGAGATCACGTTGATTTCCTACTCCAAAGAGGAGAGCGAGCGTCTGGCAAGCACGCTGGAGAATCCCTATCTTCCCGGGCTTGCTCTGCCGGAGGATATCTGCTATACCGCAGACCCTGCCGCCGTGGCGGAATGTACGGTGGTTGTGGTGGTGCCGCCCTCCTTTGCCATTCGTTCCACGGCGGAGAAAATTGCCCCATACCTGCGTCAGGATGTGGTGATGGTTTCCGCCACCAAGGGCATTGAGCCGGAAACCGGAAAGCGAATGTCCGAAATTGTGGCGGAGGTCACGGGAAAGAAGGTCGTGGTGCTGTCCGGCCCCTCCCATGCAGAGGAGGTCAGCCGTGGGGTTCCCACCGGGGTTGTGGCGGCCTGCAGTGACCGCCTGTTGGCGGAGATTGTGCAGGAGGTCTTTATGAATGACCACTTCCGGGTTTACACAGCCTCCGATCCCGTCGGGGTGGAGCTCGGCGCTGCCATGAAGAACGTGATTGCCCTCTGCGCCGGCGTCTGCGACGGCCTGGGCTACGGAGACAACACCAAGGCCCTGCTGATGACCCGCGGCTTGACAGAGGTGGCCCGGCTGGGGATGCGTCTGGGCTCCCGGACGGAAACCTTCGCAGGCCTGACCGGAATCGGGGATCTGATTGTCACCTGTACCTCCATGCACTCCCGCAACCGCCGCGCCGGAATCCTGATCGGTCAGGGCAAAACGGTGGACGAGGCGATGAAGGAGGTCGGGGCCGTCGTCGAGGGCTATTATGCCACTCAGGCGGTCAAGCTGCTGGCAGACCGCATCGGCGTGGAAATGCCCATCACCCAGGCGGCCTACCGGGTGCTCTACGAGGACGCTCCCGTGGGCTCTGCCCTGACGGGGCTGATGACCCGCAAGAAGGGCTGCGAGATCGAAGACGCCGGCTGGAGCAAGGTTGTCCGATAATTGTCCGGCCACAGAAAAACTTGACTTTCCAAAAGAGCCGTGATATAATTTCAGATGTAATATTTTCGTTATGGAGGATACCCATGATTCAGATTACCACTCTCGAGACCCGCAAGCTCTGCGAAAGCGCCAAGAACGGCGGCTGCGGCGAGTGCCAGACCTCTTGCCAGTCCGCTTGCAAGACCAGCTGCGGCATTGCCAATCAGAACTGCGAGAACCAAAAGTAAAACAAGTAAAAAAGCCGCCGGTCAACGGCGGCTTTTTTACTGAGCAGACAAACTGCCGATTGGAGAAATACAATGATCCACTCATATAAACTCAACGGATACAATATCGTTTTAGACGTGTGCTCCGGCTCGATTCATCTGGTGGACGAGATTGCCTATGATATGATTGCCGGCTATGAGACCCAGGGGCGGGAGCGCCTGATTGCAGAGCTTGCCGCTAAGTACGCAGACAAGACGAACCCGGCGGAGCTCAACGAAGCCTATGAACAGCTCACTGCCCTCAAAGAAGCGGGGCAGCTCTTTACCCCGGACAACTATGCGCCCTTGGCGGGAGAGCTCAAGGCAAAGACCTCCGGCGTCGTCAAGGCGCTGTGCCTGCACGTGGCCCATGTCTGCAATCTCAACTGCTCCTACTGCTTTGCCAGTCAGGGCAAGTACCACGGTGACAGGGCTCTGATGTCCTTCGAGGTGGGCAAGCGGGCGCTGGACTTTCTGGTGGAGCACTCCGGCAGCCGGAAGAACTTAGAGGTGGACTTCTTCGGCGGCGAGCCGCTGATGAATTTCCAGGTGGTCAAGGATCTGGTGGCCTATGCCCGCTCCATTGAATCGGAAACTGGCAAGCACTTCCGCTTTACCCTGACTACCAACGGAATGCTGGTGGACGATGAGGTGATTGACTTTGCCAACCGGGAGTGCCACAATGTGGTGCTCTCGCTGGACGGCCGCAAGGAGATCCACGACCGCTTCCGGGTGGACTATGCAGGAAACGGAAGCTGGGAGCGCATTGTGCCCAAGTTTCGGAAATTTGTGGAGGCCCGGGGCGGCAAGGGCTACTATATGCGGGGAACCTTCACCCACGCGAATCCCGACTTTTTGAAAGATATCCGGACCATGCTGGATCTGGGCTTCACCGAGCTCAGCATGGAACCGGTGGTCTGTGC
>JAGAEW010000142.1 GCA_017612935.1 Oscillospiraceae bacterium | reverse complement strand
CCCCGGCAAAAGCGAAAAAGGAAGCCGGCGCCGACGGGGAACCAGCCGCTGCAAACGGCTTCATCGCAGGATGCACTCCGGAAGCCGAAGCGTCTTTTCCAGATCCTGTTTCAGAAAGTACAGAAAAATCATAAGATTGGACGACATATTTTTGATCCACATTGAGATTCAGACGATAATCGCTTCCGCGGGAGGTATCAATTTCCGTCTTCTGCATATACTCAGAAATACTGAATTGGCGCAAAATGTCCAGAAGTTCCGCGTTCTCCATCGACCGAATGCCTTTTTTTGTTTGATTAGCGGGCGTGCTGCTCGAACCAGTCTGTGATCTCCTTCAGCCGACGCTGCCGATGCTTCGGCTTGCCGGAGCGGGAGAGCTCGTGGTTCTCCCCGTGGAACAGACACAGACGGGTTTCCACCCCAAGATCCGCCAGAGCTGCATACATCTGGATCCCCTCCGCCAGGGGACAGCGGTAGTCCTCGTCGGAGTGGATAAAGAGGGTCGGGGTCTTGACATTCTTCGCGTATTTCAGCGGAGACTGGGCCCAGAGCCTCTCCGGCGTCTCATAGAGATCGGCGTCGGTCTGGTCCCCGGCAAAGAAAAAGCCGATGTCCGACATTCCGTAAAAGCCGGTCCAGTTGGCGATGGAGCGCTGAGAGGCCGCGCAGCAGAAGCGCTCCGTGTGGCCGATGATCCAGTTGGTCATAAAGCCGCCATAGCTGCCGCCGGTGACGCAGAGCCGCTTGGGGTCAATCTGGGGATATTGTTTCAGCGCCGCGTCGGTGAAGTCCATCAGGTTGGCAAAGTCTGTATCTCCGTAGTGGCCCCGGATGTCCATAAAGACATTGTCCCGCCCGTCGCTGCCCATGGGGTTGCAGAAGAAGACAAAGTAGCCCATGGAGGCCCAGAGCTGCATCTCATGGTAGAAGACGGGGCCGTAGACAGTCTTGGGGCCCCCGTGAATATCCAAAATGGCGGGGTATTGCTTCTCCGGGTCAAAGTCCTTCGGCTTGAGGACCCAGCCGCCGATGTCCAGCTCCCGGCTCCGGACGCTAAGGGGCTCCGGCAGCGCCACATAACGGCCCTCCAGCGGCGCGTCGTTGAAGTGGGACACGCGGGTCAGCGTTTCCCCTCCCAGCGGGGCGGTGTAGAGCTCCTGCAGGCGCATATCGTAGAGGCCCACGCAGAGTAAACGGCCATTGGCCACGTCGAAGCAGTCCATGGAGCCCTCCCCGGTGAAAACCGGCTCGTCAGAGCCGTCGGGACGGAGCAGATGCAGCACGGCGTTGCCCTCCCGGGTCGTCAGATGGTAGAGGCCCTCGGGGCTGCCCACCGCCTCCCGCCCGCCGCCGAGGCGGCAGTCGGAGCCAACGGAATTGTACATGCTGCAGGCTTCCTCCCGCAGCACCTTCAGCTTGCCCCGCTCCAGATCAATTTCATAGACCCAGGCGTTCTCGTTGATCCCATGGTCGGAAGCCGACGTGCCCAGCAGCAGGGCCTTTCCCCCCGCCACCTCGAGCCGCTCCGCCTGCAGGCCCCAGGTATACAGGATCTCCCGGCTCTCGCCGCTGCGCCAGTTTACGCTCCGCAGACAGAAGCCCCGGGTGGGATGCTTTTGCTGCCAGACCGCATAGGCCAGCAGAATTTCGTCCTGGAAGACCGTATGGCAGATCAGGTCCTCCGGAACCTGCATCAGAGGCGTAATCTTCAGAGGCTCCCGCTCTACCAGATAGGCCAGACAGCGATTTCCGTTGGTGATTCCCCGCCCGTTGCCCCAGAAGGGCAGCTCTGTGAACACCTCATAGTCCTGCTCATCCTCCCGCTCCTTTCGGGCGGCTGCCCGCTCCTCCTCGGAGGCGGCGTAGAGCAGGGGCTTGTCCTTGTCCACAGTGGCCGTCACCAGAAAACGGTTCTCCTCCAGCAGGCGGATGGACTCCACCTGAAAGGGCAGGGTCATATAGGGCAGCGCCTCGCCGCCGTTGACATCCAGCACATAGTAGGCGGTAAAGGGATCCTTCTGCTCGGCGCGTTTTTTCTCCGCAGGGGAGCGAAGCGCCGGGAAAATCAGACGGCTATCGTCCAGCCAGAGGAAGCTGCCCTCCTTGCCCAGATCGGTCAACTGCCGCAGCGCGCCCTTCTCATAGAGCCAAAGCCTTTGCTCATAGCAGTTTTCCACCTCGTTGGTGTTTGCGACCACGAACGCCCCACGCTGGCCCCCGGGGGCGTAACGGACGTTGGACAAAAATCGGTAGTTCAGCAGATCCTGCTGTTTGATTGCTTCCATACGTCCTCCCCGCATCAAGCGCCGATGTAGCCGACCAGCACCTTCAGGGTGTTCTCCACCCCGTCCTTGTGGCTGCGCTCATAGCCGTGGGAGGCGTAGACGCCGGGGCCGATCAGACCGTGGCGCAGGTCCCAGCCGGCGCTGAGGGTCGCTTCCACGTCGGAGCCGTAGTGGGGATACACGTCCACCGCATAGTCGGCCTCCTGGGCCTTCGCGGCGGAGATCAGACCCTTGACGACCTCGTAGCTGTAGGGGCCGCCGCTGTCCTTGGCACAGATGGAAACCTGCCGCTCGGTACACTGCAGGCCCTCGCCCACGCAGCCCATATCGACGGAAATGGCCTCCGTCACTCCGGCAGGAACAGAGCCTGCGCCGCCGTGACCGACTTCTTCATAGACGGTGAAGTGGAGGTAAATTCTTCGGCTCGGGGTCACGCCCTCCTCCTTGAGGTACTTGGCAAGGCCAATCAGAATGCCGGCGGAGAGCTTGTCGTCCAGGAAGCGGCTCTTGATGTAGCCCTTCTCCGTCACCCGGGTGCGGGGATCGAAGCAGACCACATCTCCCACGCCGATGCCCAGTTGCTTTGTCTCGTCGTCGGAGCTGACAAGCTCATCGAGGACGATTTCGGTGTTTTCATAGCTGGGAACGGTATCGCGAAGCGCCCCGTTGACATGGGTAGAGGCGTTGCAGATCTGGAGGGTGCCCTCATAGCTGCCGTCGAACTTCGTCACCACGCGGCAGTTCTCGGTGTTGGCCATCACGGGAGGCAGGCCCCCCAGGGGGAGCACCCGCAGACGTCCGTTGCCCTTGACCTCTGCCAACATGGCTCCCAGCGTATCGCAGTGGGCCTCCAGCAGCAGGCCGTTTTCCGCGTCCTTGCCCCCAAGATCCACCAAAATGCCGCCCTTGACGGTGTGAACCGGCGCATAGCCCAGCTCCCGGAAGGTACGCAGCAGATGCTCCTCGGCGGCGAAGGTGTAGCCCGTGGGGCTGTCAATGGAAAGCAGCTTCACCGCCTGCTCGACAGAATATTCGGTATATTGCTTTGCGTTGTTCATAAAGATCTCTCTCCTTTTTTTATCAGTCAGATAAACTATACCACAGAACAAAGAAAATAACAACCGTGGAAAAACTTGGCAGAACATACAAAAACCGGACCTGGGATTTGTGTGTTTTATCGCAAGGAAATCGTTGCAATATTTTGAAAATACAGTATAATAGAAATGGATATTTATAATTGTAATGAAAATCGGCTCAGAGGCCGTCGAAAGGGAGGAGTACGCAATGGAGCAGCAGCTTTCTCACATGATTGAGACCTTCCATCGCGGTGAAAACATCCGCGCTTTCGATCTGCTGGGCTGCCATCGGCAGACGCAGGACGGTGTGGACGGTTGGGTTTTTCGCGTTTGGGCGCCAAAGGCCCGTCACGTCGGCCTGATTGGGGATTTTAACGGCTGGAACAAGCAAAGTGCGCCAATGCACAAGATCTCCGAGGGAATTTGGGAGTGCTTTTCCGCCTCGGCGCGGGAGGGCTGCTCTTATAAATACTTCGTCGTCGGCGCCGACGGCCGGGAGGTAGACAAGACAGATCCCTATGGCTTCCGCACCACCTACCGTCCGGATAATTGCTCGGTAGTCTGTGATTTGAGCCGGCATAAATGGCACGATTCTCTGTATCGCGCCAATCGGGACCGCCGGAATATTCTGAAATCTCCGCTGAATATCTATGAAATGCACTTTGGTTCCTGGCGGCGCAAGGAGAATAACGATCCATATGGATATTCCGAGCTGGCGGAGCAGTTGATTCCCTATCTCAAGGAGATGGGCTATACCCATGTGGAGCTGATGCCCATTACCGAATATCCCTATGATCCCTCTTGGGGCTATCAGGTCACGGGATATTTTGCCCCCACCTCCCGCTACGGCGAGCCCTATTTGCTGATGGAGCTGATTGACAAGCTGCATCAGGCGGGCATCGGCGTGATTTTGGACTGGGTCCCCGCCCATTTTCCAAAGGATGCTGCGGGTTTGTTTGAGTTTGACGGCGCGTGCTGCTATGAGCTCTCAGATCCGAAGATGAACGAGCACCCGGACTGGACGACCCGGATCTTCGACTACGGCAAGCCCGAGGTCATATCCTTTCTCATATCCAGCGCCATCTTCTGGCTGGAGGTCTATCACATCGACGGTATCCGGGTGGATGCCGTGGCCTCCATGCTCTATCTGGACTACAACCGTCCCAACTACCGTCCGAACCGATTTGGCGGGCGGGAAAATTTAGAGGCAATCAGCTTCCTGAAAAAGCTCAATGAGGCGGCCTTCTCCGTCCGAAAGCAGCCCATCATGGTAGCGGAGGAATCCACGGCCTTCCCCCTGATTACCCGCCCCACCTTCGACGGCGGCCTGGGATTCCTGTTCAAATGGAACATGGGCTGGATGAACGACAACCTCCGCTATATGAGTCTGGATCCCATCTATCGGAAGTTTAACCACGACAAGCTCACCTTCTCCCTGACCTACGCCTTCTCGGAGAACTATATTCTGCCTCTGAGCCACGACGAGGTTGTGCACGGAAAGTGCTCCCTGCTGCAAAAAATGCCCGGCTATTATGTGGACAAATTTGCCAGCCTGCGGGCCTTCTTCGGCTGGCAGATCGGGCATCCCGGCAAAAAGCTGAACTTCATGGGCAATGAGTTTGCCCAGTTCATCGAGTGGAACGAGAATCAGGGGCTGGACTGGCTGCTGCTGGACTACGACACCCACAGACAGATGAAGGATTTTGTACGGGACCTGAACCATCTGTATCTGAACACGCCGGCTTTCTGGCAGAATGACTCCGACTGGGAGGGCTTTCAGTGGATTTCCTGCGACGACAGGGACAACTCTGTGATCGCCTTCCGTCGGATTGACGGCAGGGGCCGTGAAATCATCGGCATCTGCAACTTCTGTCCGGTCAAGCGCAGCAGCTATCGGATCGGTCTGCCCCAGCCCGGCGCCTACGAGCTGGTGCTCAATTCGGATGCAAAGGAATACGGCGGTTGGGACACAGAGCTGTTCTCGATCTTTGCGGAGGAAAGTCCCTGGGGCTCCTGCGGGTATTCCGCCGAATTTGTTTTGCCGCCGCTTTCCGTACTCTACTACAAACCGAAAGGACGCTCCGGAAAAAAACAACAGGCGCAGCGCCCCGGCAATAAATTATAGAAGGAGATCTTTTGCAAAATGAACTTCCAGAAAAAACACTGTGTCGCCATGCTTCTCGCCGGCGGTCAGGGTAGTCGTCTGCTGGTATTGACAGAAAACACCGCCAAGCCTGCCGTTCCCTTTGGGGGGAAGTATCGCATCATTGATTTTCCCCTGTCCAACTGCGTGAATTCCGGCATTGATACTGTCGGCATTCTCACCCAGTACCAGCCTCTGGAACTCAACGAATATATCGGCAACGGTCAGCCCTGGGGCCTCAACCGTTCCCACGGCGGTGTGCAGATTCTGCCCCCCTATGTAAGGTCCAAAAAGTCCGAATGGTACAGGGGAACCGCCAATGCCATCTATCAGAACATCCCGTTTATTGAGCGCTACGACCCGGACTATGTACTGGTGCTCTCAGGCGACCACATCTATCGGATGGACTACGCCAAGATGATCCGCTTTCACAAGCAGCAGGATTCCGACGTGACCATTGCCGTGCGTCGGGTTCCAATGGAGGAGGCCTCCCGCTTTGGTATTATGAACACCAATCCCGACGGCTCCATTTATGAGTTTGAAGAGAAGCCGAAGCATCCCAAATCCGATCAGGCCTCCATGGGCATTTACGTCTTCAAGTGGAGCATTCTCAAAAAGTTCCTGGTTGAGGATGAAGAGGATCCGGATTCCGACAACGACTTCGGCAAGAACGTCATTCCCGCCATATTGAACGCGGGGCACAAGCTCTACGCCTACAACTTTGAGGGCTACTGGAAGGATGTCGGCACCATCGCCTCCCTGTGGGAGGCGAACATGGACCTGCTGGATCCTGAGCCCAAATTTGATCTCTACGGCGACGGACGCGCCACCATTTTTGCCCGAAACTACGCGCTTCCTGCCTCCTACATTGACAGCCATTCCAAAAGCATCAACTGTCTGATTGCAGAGGGCTGTGAGATTTACGGCTCCCTCCGGCACAGTGTTGTTTCCACCGGGTGTACGGTCAGCAAGGACAGCGTCATTGAGGATTCCGTTATTATGCCCAATGTTTTCATCGAGGGCGGGGTCATCATTCGCAATGCCATTGTCGGAGAGAACTGCGTCATCCGCTCCGGTGCGGTGATCGGCGGCGCATTCCGCCAGGATGAAGAGCGGCAGATTGCCGTCATCGGTAAGGATCACACCATTGAAATCAATCAGGTCGTCAAGCCCGGGGAAGTCATCTGAGCAGGAGGTAACGGACAATGAATGATGTAATGGGTCTTATTTTTGCCAATATCTACGATTCCTCTCTGGGATCCCTCACGCAAAAGCGCACGCAGGCCTCTCTTCCCTACGGCGGGCGCTACCGTCAGATCGACTTTCCGCTCTCCAATATGTCCGATGCCGGAATCCGACACATCGGAATTGTGACGCAATATAATTTTCAAAGCCTGATGAACCATGTCGGCTCCGGGGAGGAATGGGATCTGAAGCTGGCGGACTGCGGCCTGGAATTTATCACGCCCTACTCCATGGGAGCAAGCAACGATTTCCGCGGCAAGCTGGATGCGATTTACACCGCCAGAAAGAGCCACTTAAAGCGGGCCAAGGAGGAATATGTCGTTCTGGCAGATGCGACCGTGGTCTGCTCCATTGACCTGAAGGAGGTCATCAACACCCACATCCGCTCCGGCAAGGATGTGACGGTGGTGGTCAAGCGGGGCGTCGCCGACGGCAAGAGGCAGTTGGATCTTGCTGTCCGCACGGACCGGGAGGGGGAGGTGACGGATCTGACGGCGGATTATGCCGCGCCTGAGGACTATCTGGCTTCCATGGGGATTTTTGTCATTCGCAAGGATTTTCTGATCCAGTCTGCGGAGGAATGCGTCGCCCGCAACCGCTTCCGCTTTGAACGGGAATTCATCCTTCAGGATTGGCTGGACGGCAAGCTCAGCGTCGGCGCCTTTGAATTTCACAACGTCGCGCTCTTTAATGAATCCCCTGAGGAATTCTTTTTCAACAATCTCGCCCTGATCCGCCGGGTCGTACGGCACGACCTGTTCCGGGAGGGGCTGACCATCTACACCAGGATTCGGGATCAGGTTCCCTGCTACTACGGAGAAAACTCCGAAATCAACGACTGCATTGTGGCCGACGGCTGTGTGCTCAACGGCGCTGCTTCCAATTCCGTCCTGTTCCGGGGCGTCAAAATTTCCAACGGCGCCTCCGTCAAGAACTGCGTGGTCATGGCAAACAGTGAAATCGGCATCGGGGCCCAGCTTGAATATTGCATTTTGGACAAGGACGTCAAGGTGAAAGCCGGCACAAAAATTATCGGCACGATGGAACACCCAACTATCGTCAACCGGGGGGAAGTTGTATGAAAATTGCGATGATTGCCTCCGAAGCAGCCCCCTTTGTCAAAACCGGGGGTCTCGGGGATGTCCTGCAGGCTCTGCCCACGGAGCTTGCACACAGCAAGGGAACGGAAGTGTCTCTCTTCCTTCCCTATTACAAATCCATAAAATACGATTCGGCAGTCACGGTAGAAGCGCTGGGCTCCTTCAACATCAACCTGACCTGGCGGCAGCAGTATGTCGGCCTGTTCCGGCTTCTGCGGAAGGATGGGCCGACCGTCTATTTCATCGACAACGAATACTACTTCTGCCGGGACGGAATTTACGGCTTTTACGACGACGGAGAACGCTTCGCCTTCTATGCAAAGGCTGTCCTTTCCGCCATCATCTGGCTGAACCTGCAGCCGGATATTCTGCACTGCCACGACTGGCAGACAGCCCTGGTGCCGATTTATCTGGACGCAGAGTTCCGAAACCGTCTGCCTCTGACCAAGACCGTCTTTACCATCCACAACGTGGAGTATCAGGGCAAAATGGGGCAGGAGTTTTTCAACGAGGTTCTGGGGCTGGACGATCACTGGCGGGGCGTTTGCAGCTACGACGGCTGTATCAACTTTATGAAGGCCGCCGTCCTCAAATCAGATCTGGTGACGACTGTATCCGAAACCTACGCGACGGAGCTGCGCTATCCCTATTTTGCCCACGGCCTGTCGGGAATCCTGGCAGCCAAAGGCGCGGCCCTCAAGGGCATTACCAACGGCATCGACACCAAGGTTTTTGATCCCGCCACCGATCCGGCCCTGAAAAAAAATTACAGCGCCGCGTCCTTCGCCAACAAGAAGCTCTGCAAGCGGGCGCTGCAGCGGGAGCTGGAGCTGGCTCCCACGGACGCTCCCATTCTCTCTATGGTGACACGGCTGGTCTCCCACAAGGGCATCGACATTCTCTGCTACATTCTCCGCAGGCTGCTGGAGCGGGATCTGGAGCTGGTGATCGTCGGCACCGGAGATTTCAAGTACGAGCACGCCCTTCTGTCTGTGGCAAACGAG
Organism: Oscillospiraceae bacterium; assembly: GCA_017612935.1. Taxonomy (GTDB): domain Bacteria; phylum Bacillota; class Clostridia; order Oscillospirales; family Oscillospiraceae; genus JAFRPC01. The sequence continues at coordinate 351 of JAGAEW010000142.1, read as the reverse complement.
TATCCCGGAAAGTTCTCTATGAATCTGTGCTTTGACCCCGGCCTTGCCTCCCGGGTCTACGCCGGCTCCGATATGTATCTGATGCCCTCCAAGTCCGAGCCCTGCGGTTTAAGTCAGCTCATTGCCATGCACTACGGCGCAGTTCCCATTGTCAACGCCACCGGCGGCTTGAAGGACACCGTTTCCCCCTACAACGCCGAAACCGGCGAGGGCCGGGGCTACACCTTCCAGAGCTACAACGGCGACGACTTCCTCGGAGCTGTGGATCGTGCGCTGGGGGACTACAGCGGCGCGCCAGAGGCCTGGAAGCGTCTGGCAATTTCCAATATGAAGCTCGATTTTTCCTGGGCT
>JAGAEW010000141.1 GCA_017612935.1 Oscillospiraceae bacterium | reverse complement strand
GCGATCAAGGACAACATTCTGGATTTGGAGACCCTTTCCTCCCGGCTCATGGATCTGCTCTGGCAGGAGTATCCCCAGGCAATCCGGGATCGCTACAAAATCGAGTCCGGCCCGGCGGAAGGGGAGTCCCCGGTGGCCCGGGGCTACGCTTTGCTGGAGCAGGCGGCACGCAAGCGGGGCTTCCTGCTGGGGGGCGGTCTGCTGGACACTGAACGGATGGCAAGAGTTCTGCTGGAGGAATACCGTTCCTGCAAACTGGGACGCTTCACGCTGGAAAGCGTGCAGGACTGAGCCGCCCCGCACGTGAATCTTAGCTGAGCGGAGGCGCTTGCATGAACCCGGAAGCCGCTCTGTTGGACACGGAATACGGCGTAAAACCCGGTATTTCAAAACGGTGAAACCGTAACACAGTTGGGAAATGACAATATGAGCATTGATTTGTATACATACGAAGCAGAGCTTCACGCGCAGGGCGTTTCCGTGATCTGCGGGATTGACGAGGCAGGGCGGGGGCCTTTGGCGGGGCCTGTCTGCGCTGCCGCCTGCATTCTTCCTGCCGGACTGGAGCTTCCGGGGCTGAACGACTCCAAGAAGCTCTCCGAAAAGCGGCGGGAGGCCCTCTATGAGCAGATCACGGCCCGGGCCCTGGCATGGGCGGTCTGTTTGGTGGACGAAAGAACCATTGACGAGATCAACATCCTGCAGGCGACCTTCCGCGCCATGCGGGGGGCAGTAGAGGAATTGAAGCTGCGGCCGGAGCTCTGCCTGGTGGACGGCAATCAGGATCCGGGGCTGGATCTGCCGACGCAAACGGTGGTAAAAGGGGATGCCAACTGTGCCTGCATCGCCGCCGCGTCGATTCTTGCAAAAGTCACCCGGGATCGGCTGATGATTCAAATGGATGCGAAGTATCCCGGCTACAGCTTTGCCGCCCACAAGGGCTACGGCACGAAGGCCCACTATGCCGCCATTGCCGAAATGGGTCTTTGCCCCATCCATCGGCGCTCCTTCTTCAAACGCCATGCTCCGACATAGGGATTTGGGCGCCTGGGGGGAGGAACAGGCCACGAAATATCTGAAAAAACAAGGCTGCCGCATTTTGGAGCGAAATTTTTCCTGCCGCTTCGGGGAGATCGACCTGATTGCGGCAGATCGGCGGTATTTACGCTTTGTGGAGGTCAAGCTCCGAAAATCCGACGCCTTTGCCCGGGCGGCCGAGTTTGTAGACTGGCGCAAGCAGTCCAGATTGCGGACGGCGGCGGAGCTGTGGCTGAGTCAACACGAAACGGAACTTCAACCCCGTTTTGACGTGGTGGAGATCTATGCGCCCCAGGGTGTGGAAACCAAAAAACCGATCATCAACTATCTGGAGGATGCCTTTCAATGAGAGAACGCTTTCCCGTCTTTGATCTCCATTGCGACACGGCAACGGAGCTGTTTCAGCAACAAAAGGATTGGGCGCAAAATGATTTGCATGTGGATCTGGAGCGGGCGGAGAAGCTGCTGACCCATCACCAGTTCTATGCCTTTTGCTGCGTCTATGATCAGAACGCACAGCCTCTGCCGGAGGCGCTGGCGGAGGAAAAGTTTCTGGGAGCCCTCAGCAATTTTTACACCCATCTGGAGCGGCATCAGGACAAAGTCCGGCTCTGCCGCAACGTGGAGGATCTGATTGCCGCCGCCGGGGCTGGCAAACAGGGGGTATTTTTGTCTCTGGAAGGGCCTGAGGTCATTGGCTGCGACCCGGATCGTCTGGAAGAACTCAAGGAGATGGGCTTCCTGATGACCACCCTGACCTGGAATTTTCCCAACGCGCTGGCCGGTCCCAACGGCAGTGATCAGGGGCTGACGGATCGGGGCAGGGCCTTCGTCCGCAGAGCCCAGGAGCTGGGCATTCTGATCGATGTGAGCCACCTGTCGGATCAGGCCTTCCGGGATTTGGCGGATATTACCGCGGCTCCCATAGTGGCCTCTCACTCCAACAGTCGCGCTGTCTGCAACCACAGCCGAAATCTGAGCGACGAGCAGTTTAAGGTCATCTGCAATCTGGGCGGTCTGGTGGGGCTGAACCTTTATGCTCCCTTTTTGAAGGAGGAAGGCCAGGCGGATTTCTCCGATGTGAAGCGCCATTTGGAGCATTTTCTGGAGCTGGGTGGGAAGCATCATCTGGCCCTCGGCGGCGACCTGGACGGCTGCGGTGTGCTGCCGACGGGCTTTTCCGGGATCGAGAGTTATAACGATCTGGGGCGCTATCTGATGGAATCCGGCATGGAGGAGCTGACGGTTAACAATATTTTCAATAACAACACGGTCCGCTTCGCCATGCAGCACCTGCAGCGCAGCCGGGTGGGTGGCTGATATGGCTCTCTATGCCATCGGAGATCTGCACCTGTCTTTTGAAGCGAATAAGCCCATGGACGTGTTTGGCAAGCGCTGGTCCGGCTACGTGGACAAGCTGCGGGCCGGGCTATCCGAGATCGGCCCGGAGGATACCACGGTTCT
>JAGAEW010000140.1 GCA_017612935.1 Oscillospiraceae bacterium | reverse complement strand
TGCCACCTTCAGCGTGACCGCTACCGGCACGAACCTGAAGTATCAGTGGCAGTACAAGAAGAGCGGCTCCAGCACCTGGACCAACTGGTCCGGCAAGACCGACGCTACCCTCAGCTTCAAGGGTACTTCCACCAACAACGCTTATCAGTACCGCTGCGTGGTCAGCAACGACAGTGGCTCCGTCACCTCCTCTGCTGCGACCCTGACCGTTGCGGGTGCCAACTAAAAGTTACATGAACCCGTAGCAAAATAATCCGGGAGGATATCATCTGTCAAACAGATGATATCCTCCCACTGTTAATGCAAGTATACAACGCTAAAATCATCGCCCGATATGCAGAACGATAAATCTGCATATCGGGCGATGCGCTGTAAGCGTCAAATCTGAGCCGTTGCTTGTTTTTCCGTCAGAGCCGTTGCTTGTTTTTCCGTTGACGATGGCGGTTTTTTGTGATATGATATGAAAAAAGCCGGTAGGAGGCGAATGAAGTGCTGGATCGGGACAGTAAATTTTTTCGGCTGGGCTTGACTTTGCTCACCGTGATCGTTCTGAGCGTTCTGTTTAGCTTGACGCTGATCAATATCGGGACGATTTTTGAATTTTTGGAGCAGGTACTTTCGGTGTTCTCCTTTGTCATTTTTGGCATCGTATTTGCCTATCTGATGAATCCGATTATGATGGCTGTGGAGAAGCCTCTGCGGCGGCTCCTGAGCCGCAGCAATATGACAGAGCGGGGCGCGGCAAAGCTCAGCCGTGGCCTCGGCGTCGCGGTTTCGGTGCTGGTGTTCCTGCTGATTGTCTACAGCTTGCTGGCTATGGTCATTCCGACCCTGCTGGAATCCCTCTCGGAAACCTTCAGCCAGGACAACCTGCAACACTATTATGAACAGGTAACAAGCTGGCTCAATGATGTGGTCCGCGGAACGCCTGCCGAGGACTGGATCCACCAGCACGACCTGATTAAAGCGCTTCAGGATTGGGTTGCCCAGAAGTCCGAAGACATCATCAAGACCCTCGTGGATGCCCTCACCGGGGTTTACGGCGCTGCGATGGTTATTTTCAGGCTGGTGATCGGCCTTGTGGCAGCAATTTATTTGCTCATTTCGAAGGAGCGCTTCCTGGCCCAGCTTAAGAAGCTGGTTGTCTCTGTCTTCCGGCCCAAGGGGGCAAACCGCATCTTTGAGATCGGTCGTTTGGCGAACCGCAGTTTCGGCGGCTTTCTGATCGGAAAGCTGATTGATTCGCTGATCATCGGTGTGATTTCCTATATTGGTCTGGTAATTCTCAACGTCCCCTATGCGCTGCTCAGCTCCGTTTTTATCGGGCTGACGAATATCATCCCCTTCTTCGGCCCCTTCATCGGAATTGCCATCGGCGGGATTCTCATTTTGCTGCAAAGCCCGTTTCAGGCCTTCGTGTTCCTGATCTTTGAAATCATCTTGCAGCAGGTTGACGGCAATATCATCGGGCCGCGGATTCTCGGGGGGCGGCTGGGAATCTCCGACTTCTGGATTCTGGTTTCCATTACGGTCTTTGGCAGCTTCTTCGGCTTCCCGGGGATGCTGATGGGCGTGCCGGTCTTTACGATTATCTATACCCTGGTCGCGGAAGCCGTCAACAAGGCGCTGCGTAAAAAACATCTGCCGGAGAAGACGACGGACTATTATTCCATTTTGACGGTAGAGGATTTGAAACAGAAGGACAAGGAGTTCGGGGAAGCCACCGTGCTTCGACGGGACGACGGCCCGGAAGAAGGCTGTGGCCCGGAGGACGAGTTTGAATACGATGAAGCCGATTCGACGGGCCTGACCGGAGGTTAAGAAAAAAGTTGAATCGGACAAAACATAACGCAAGCAAGACGTACGCCGCAAATCGTGCGGTGTTGCCGTAAGCAAGGCGGGAGCCGCGAATGATGCTGCGCCGCCTTAACAAAAGAGCCGGCGGCGCAGCGGCTGCCGGCCTTTTCTTGCGCGAAACGGAGAATACGCATGAATATCATACTTGATTTTTTTCGAGGACAGGATGGATTTACGGTCTTGTCGATCTATCACGGGACACTGCGGCTGGTTTTGCCCCTTATGGCCCTGTTGATTGTATTTCGCAGCGCCCGCTCCCTGCTGGGCTTCCGGCGGGAGCCGGAGGTCTGGGCCTGGCTGCGCCTTGCCACGGGGGAGCTGCTTCCCGTGACCCATTGGGAAAATCTGATGGGCAGAAAAAAGAGCGCGGACATTGTGCTCAATTTTGCAACCGTCTCCAAGAACCACGCGGTTTTGACCCGACTGGACGACGGCGGCTGGAGTATAACGGACATTGGCGCAAAAGGCAAGCTTGAGGTCAACGGCCGCCGGGTTCTGTCCGGGCCAGTCAATTACGGAGATCGGATCAGTCTGGCAGGACTTGAAATGGTTCTGGAGCCGGTTTCCCGGCAGGAGGCGAAGCTGCAGGCGGATTCCCGGACCAAGGCCGGAAAGGGGAACAGCCCCGGCCTGACGCTCCTGCTGCTGACGCTGTTTCAACTGCTGGTGACGGTAGAGCTGATCCTGAACCGCACGGAGGACCGCGTTACGATTATGACGTCCTTCGGAATCCTGATTTGCATTCAGTGGATTCTGTTTTTCGGGCAAAAGCTCATCCGCCGCTCCGGTTTCGAGGTGGAGACAATCGCCTTCTTTCTGATTTCCATAGGACTTGGCATTTGCGGTGCCGGAAATCCGGGGGAGATGTACAAGCAGCTGATTTCCATGGGCATTGGCATTGCGATGTTTTTGGGGCTGGGCTTCTGCCTGCGGGATCTGGAGACCGCAAAAAGGCTCCGCTATCTGGCAGCCGGCTTTGGTGTGCTGCTGTTTTTAGCCAATCTCGCTCTGGGGCGTACCATCAACGGCTCCCGAAACTGGATCTTCATCGGGGGTTTTTCCTTCCAGCCCTCGGAGCTGGTCAAGCTCTGCTTCATCCTGACGGGTGCGTCCACCATGGATCGAATCGTCACCCGCCGCAACCTGCTGGCCTTTGTGTTTTATATGGCCTTCATCGGGGCCTGCCTTGTGGTGCTGAATGACTTCGGCTCGGCGGCAATTTTTTTCGTAGGATTCCTTGCCATTGCGCTGCTCCGTTCCAGCTCCTACCCCAGCGGAATGCTGGTGCTGGTGGGCGTAGGAATGATGGCGGTGCTGGTTTTGGCGGCGGTGCTGGCCATTGAGCATTTTCCCCATGTGGCAGACCGCTTTTCCGGCTACGGACACGTCTGGGAGCATCCCTTCGACAATAAGGGCTATCAGCAGACCCACTCTCTGATGTGCATTGCCGCCGGCGGCCTCTTCGGCCTCGGTCTGGGCAAGGGCTGGATGCGCTATATGGCGGCCTCCGATACGGATCTCGTCTTTGCCTACGTCTGCGAGGAGTGGGGACTGATTATGGGGGTGCTGATGATTTTTGCCCTGGCGATGCTGGGGCTGTTCGTGGTTCGTTCCTCCAAGGTGGCCCGATCCAGCTTCTACACCATCGGTGCCACAGCGGCCATGTCAATCTGGATGGTGCAGGCAATTTTGAACGTCTTCGGAACCGTGGATTTCCTCCCTCTGACCGGTGTGACCTTTCCCTTTGTCTCCAACGGTGGTTCCAGCATGATGTCCTGCTGGGCCATGATGGCTTTTTTGAAGGCCTGTGACACCCGGCAAAACGCGAGCTTTGCCGTCAAACTCTCCACAAAGGGAGGTGACAGGGGATGAAAAGTATCTCTGCGCGCACCAGCTTTGCGCTGATTCTGGCCTCTATTTTGCTTTTCGGTCTGCTGAGCTTTGTGATCCGGTTTTTCCTCTATGCAGATCGCTGGGTCTCCTTTGTGGGAAGCCCCCATGTCTACACCAACGGGAGGCTGGACACCGGGGACATTTTGGACCGGAGCGGTGAGGTTCTGTATTCATCTGACCGGGATCAGAGCTATTCGGACAATGTGCTGATTCGAACGGCGACCCTGCATCTGCTGGGGGACCGGGAGGGAAATATTCCCGCCCGCTTGATCAGCAGCTTTGCCTCCAAGCTCTTTGGCTATAACAAGCTGACCGGCACCTCCGCCATGGAGACAAAGGGCGGGGAGCTGCATCTGTCCGTTTCGGCCCAGGTTCAGGCCATTGCCCTGCAGGCCATGAACGGGCGAAAGGGAACCGTCGGAGTTTACAACTACCGCAGCGGCGAGATTCTCTGTGCGGTTTCCAGCCCCAGCTTTGATCCGCTGAATCCGCCGAATCTGGACAGCGACAATTTCGACGGACGCTATGACGGCGTCTATGTCTATCGCTTCTTTCGCTCCGCCTACACGCCGGGCTCCATCTTCAAACTCACGACCCTGGCCGCAGCGCTGGAGCAGGATCCTGCGATTCAAAACGAGAGCTTCAACTGCAGCGGCAGCCTGATTGTTAACGGAGAACGCATCACCTGCCCCCGGGCCCACGGGACCCAAAGTCTGGAGGACGCGCTGGCCAACTCCTGCAACTGCGCCTTTGCACAGATTACCGGGGAGCTGGGAAAAGAGGGACTGCTGAAGCAGGCGAAGGCCATTCGACTGGAAGAGAAGCTGTCCGTTGACGGATTCTCGACGGCCCGGGGGCACTTGGATCTCTCGGAGGCCGATGAGAACGCCCTGGCCTGGGCGGGCATCGGCCAGTATACGGATCAGATCAATCCCTGCCAGTATATGGTCTTCATGGGGGCGATTGCCAATGGCGGCATCGCTGCCGAGCCCTGGCTGGTCAGCTCCGCAAGCTGCGCAGGACGAGAAAGCTACCGGGCCGACAGGCAGCAAACGCCCCGCATGCTCTCGGAGCAGACGGCAAAGATTTTGCGGGGCCTGATGCGGCATAACGTGGAGACGATGTACGGTGCGGTCGATATTCCGGGGCTTCCGGTCTGCGCGAAGTCCGGCACTGCCGAGGTGGGCTCCGACGCAAACACCGCAACCTTTGCCGGCTTTGTGGCCAGCGAACGCTATCCGCTGGCCTTTATCGTAGTGGTAGAATCCGGCGGCGCGGGAAGTGTTGCCGGCGCTCCCATTGCCAGAACCGTCCTGGAGAGCTGCATCAACGTCATGGACGGGGAATAGAGCGCCCGGGGGAATCTGTTGTACCATATCCATTCTGGCAAATCAGAATGATTTGCCATCCGCGGCACACCGCGGATGATAAAATGATTTTTCAAATTGTTTTATGGAAGAAGCGTATGGTCTGCGTGTATCAGCGCGTCGGCGTGGACTATGAAAGATTTGACGAGATGCTGGAGGGCTTGATGGGCCGCTTTGAGCAGGAGCCCTTGGCCC
>JAGAEW010000139.1 GCA_017612935.1 Oscillospiraceae bacterium | reverse complement strand
CGGGTCCTCGGGGCCGGTCATGGAGCAGCCCTTTTCCTTGGCGAACTGGATGTAATCCAGAATATCCCGCGTGATGCGCTCGCCGGGGGCGAGGATGGGAATGCCGGGAGGATAGCACATGACGAACTCGCTGCACACGCAGCCCTCCGTCTCGTCAAGCGGCAGGGATTTCTTCGGGGCGTAGAAGGCCTCTTGCGGGGTGGCAACCACCTCGGGGTCCAGGTACTCGGTATCGAGCAGACCGGAGCCGTCGCGCTGATAGCGGCGGCGGATCTCCGCCAGGGCGGAGACCAGACGCTCTAACTCCTGCAGCCGATCTCCGATGGAGAGGTAGGCCAGGATATTGCCGATGTCGCCGAACTCAATTTGAATGTCGTATTCTTCCCGCAGGATGTCGTAGACCTCGATGCCCGCCAGCCCGATGTCCCGGGTATGGATGGAGAGCTTGGTAGGGTCGAAGTCGAAGATAGAATTGCCGTTGACCAGCTCCTTGCCGAAGGCATAGTAGCCGCCGATGGCGTTGATTTCCTCCCGGGCATAGTCCGCCATGGTCGTCACCTTGGCGAAAATTTCCCGGCCCCGCAGGGCCAGCATCCGGCGGCTGATATCCAGCGAGGACATCAGCAGATAGGAGCCGGAGGTAGTCTGGGTCAGGTTGATAATCTGCCGCACATGGCCCGGATTCATCCCCGGCCCGGTCAGCAGAAAGGAGGACTGGGTCAAACTGCCGCCGGACTTGTGCATGGACACCGCCGCCATATCCGCCCCCGCCTCCATGGCGGAGGTAGGCATCCCGGCGCCGAAATAGAAGTGGGTACCGTGGGCCTCGTCTGCCAGGCAGTACATTCCGGCGTCGTGGGCCATGCGAACGATGGCCTTCAAATCGGAGCAGATTCCGTAGTAGGTTGGATTGTTCACCAGCACGGCCACGGCGTCGGGATTCTCCCGGATCGCCTTAAAAACCTGCTCGCGCCGCATCCCCAGCGAAATGCCCAGCCGGTCGTCCACCTCGGGATTCACATAGACAGGAATCGCGCCGCAGAGCACCAGGGCATTGATGACGGAGCGGTGGACGTTCCGGGGCAGAATAATCTTGTCACCCCGCTTGCAGGTACTGAGCACCATGGTCTGCACGGAGCTGGTGGTGCCTCCCACCATTAAAAAGGCGTGGGCCGCACCAAAGGCATCCGCCGCCAGCTCCTCCGCCTGCTTGATCACGGAGACCGGGTGGCAGAGATTGTCCAGCGGTTTCATGGAGTTGACGTCAATGGTGACGCATTTTTCTCCCAGAAAGGCGGTCATCTCCGGGTTTCCCCGTCCATGCTTGTGGCCGGGAACGTCGAAGGGAACCACCCGCATCTGGCGGAAGGTTTGCAGCGCCTCATAGATAGGCGCCCGGCTTTGATCCGGAAGGAGGGACGCTTCGTTCATAGTCAATACCCCCGAAAAAAGAAAATCACAGGCCCGCGGCCTGTAAGCGTGACCGGCGGCCACGAGGAGCGGTCAGTTTGACAGAGCCCCGTTTTTTAGCGTTTTTCAACTATACTATACAAAAAAGCCGCAGGGAAGTCAAGAAAGAATCTTCTTCCCGGAGGCAATCGGAAAAATTTTCTTTCAAAACAGTAAAATTGCCCATTGTTTTCCGTCGCAAAATCGGTTATGATAGAGGCGTGAAAGAATCAATGCGAGGTGCTTTTATGATTAATGTTGATATTTCCAATATTTGGGGGGAATATACCCTCAACGATCTGCTGAGTTTGGAGAAGGAAGTCTTCGCCGCTCACCAGACCTTGCTCGAAGGCAAAGGCCCGGGCTCCGATTTTTTGGGCTGGATGGATCTTCCGGTCTTTGAATCCACAGAGGAAATGGAGCGAATCATGGCAGCCGCCAAGCGGATTCGTTCCAACTCCGAAGTCTTTGTGGTGGTCGGCATCGGCGGTTCCTATCTGGGGCCCCGGGCAGCCATTGAGCTGGCGATGGGGCAGAACCACAATCTGCGGGGCAGAGATCCCCAGATCCTCTTTGCCGGCAACAATCTCTCCACCCGGGCCTGGCAGGAGCTCTGCGCCCTGCTGGAGGGGAAGGATTTCTCTATCAATATCATCTCCAAGTCCGGAACCACCACGGAGCCCGCCATTGCCACCCGGGCTCTGAAGTGGAAGTTAGAGCGGAAATACGGTGCGGAAGAGGCCAAAAAGCGGATCTTCGTCACCACAGACCCGGCCAGGGGAGCTCTGCGCCAAATGGCCACCGAGGAGGGCTACGAATCCTTCACAATTCCCCCCACGGTGGGAGGCCGTTACTCCGTGCTGACGGCGGTGGGCCTGCTGCCTATGGCGGTGGCCGGTATGGACATCACCGAGCTCATGTTCGGCGCTGCCTCCGCCAAGCGGGACATGGAGATTTTCTCCTTTGAGAACCCCGCATGGCTCTATGCCGCAGCCCGGAACCTGCTCTACCGCAACGGCAAGGCCATTGAGCTGCTCTGCAACTGGGAGCCCGCGGCCCGCTGTCTCGGGGGCTGGTGGCAGCAGCTCTTCGGCGAATCCGAGGGCAAGGACGGCAAGGGACTGTTCCCCGTCACGGCCGAATTCACAGCCGATCTGCACTCTCTGGGGCAGATGATCCAGCAGGGCCAGCGCAATCTCTTTGAAACGGTCATCCGCTTCGCCCCGGCGCGGAAAAAGACCATGATCGAGCTGGACTGGAAAAATCTGGACGGTCTGAATTATCTGGAGGGTAAGAGCCTGGACTTCGTGGAGGAGCAGGCCTTCCAGGGCACGCTGGCTGCCCATGTGGACGGCGGTGTTCCCGTCATTCTGGTGCAGGCGGACGAGGTCTGTGACCGCACGATCGGCGAGCTGTTCTATTTCTTTGAGCTCTCCTGCGGCATTTCTGCCTATATGCTGGGGGTCAACCCCTTTAATCAGCCCGGTGTGGAATTCTATAAGCGGAATATGTTCCAGCTTCTGGGAAAGCCCGGCTTTGAAAAAGAGTAACTCACCATTTCGCCCCGGACACAATCCCACGGGCTTCCAAAAAATAAAAAGGAGACGATTTCCTATGATTCAGTTAATTGCCGGCCCCCGCGGCGCCGGAAAAACCAAACAAATGCTCGCTGCCCTCAACGAGGCCGTGGAGAAGGAAAGCGGCAGCGTGATCTGCGTGGAACTGGACGATTCTCTGCGCTTCGATGTCAACCATAAGGTGCGCCTCATCGAATACCATTCCTATGGTCTGACCGGTGTGGACGCCCTCAAGGCCTTCATCTCCGGACTTCATGCCGGCAACTTTGACATCTCCCACATCTTCATCAAAAGCGTCCACCGCCTGATCAGCACCGAGGATCTGGCTGTGCTGGCTAAGTTCTTCAGCTGGTGCGACAGCTTCGGCGAAAAGAACGGGCTGAACTTCACCCTTACCGCCCGTCTGGATCCGAAGGAAGCACCTGAGACAATCCGGCAGTACTTG
>JAGAEW010000138.1 GCA_017612935.1 Oscillospiraceae bacterium | reverse complement strand
GGCAGGCGGACATGGCCGCTGTGGTCAGCGGCTATTACGGCGCAAATTCCTGTAAGTTGTTTCCCCCGCAACAGGCAGGCGGACATGGCCGCTGTGGTCAGCGGCCATTACGGGGATGGCGCTTTCATTTTGGATTCCCCGCTGCACAAAATTGTCCATTCTCAATTTTCAATTCTCAACTGTCTACAGCCTCTCCCCCATCAGAGATTTCGTAGCATAGGCGTTCAGGCTCAGATCGGCGGTATGGCCCGCCAGAAATTCATAGTAGCCCTGCGCGCCGATCATGGCGCCGTTGTCGCCGCAGTAGCGCAGCTCCGGCAGGCAGAGGCGAAGGCCGAGACGCTCCGCCTCCCGGCTCAGATCCTCCCGGATCCGGGAGTTTGCCGCCACGCCTCCCGCCACGGCCAGCGTCCTGCGGCCCGTCTGATCCAGGGCCAGCAACGTACGGCTGAGCAGGGCATTGCTGACGGCAGCAGACACCGAAGCGCAGAGGGCAGGCACATCGATGCTTTCCCCCTTCTGGCCTGCATTGTGAATCAAGTTGATGGCGGCGGTCTTGAGGCCGGAAAAGCTCAGATCCAGCGGGTTTCCGTCCACCTTGGCCCGGGGCAGGCTGTAGCAATTCGGGTCGGCTCCCCGGCTCATGCAATCCAGGGCCGCGCCGCCGGGATAGGGCATCCCCAGCACCCGGGCAATTTTGTCAAAGCACTCCCCTGCCGCATCGTCCCGGGTGCCTCCGAGAATTCTCATACTTGTATAGTCCTCCACGTCCACCAGCATGGTGTGACCCCCAGAGACCACCAGACAGAGAAAGGGCGGTTCCAGCTCCGGGTGGGTCAGATAGTTGGCGGCAATATGGCCCCGGATGTGGTGAACAGGAATCAGAGGCTTGCCCAGTGCATAGGCCGCAGCCTTGGCAAAGTTGACCCCCACCAGCACCGCACCGATCAGCCCCGGCGCATAGGTGACGGCCACGGCGTCAATCTCAGAGCGGGTCAGTCCGGCCTGTTCCAGCGCCTGATCCGCCAGAGGGTAAATGGCCTCGATGTGTTTGCGGGAGGCAATTTCCGGCACAACGCCTCCGTAGATTTTATGGATCTCCACCTGAGAGGCTATGCAGTCGGACAGGACTGTTCGCCCGTCCCGCACCACGGCCACTGCGGTTTCGTCACAGGAGGATTCAATGGCAAGAATGTTCATCCCATCACCCCGCTGTTTGATCGTTTGACGTAAATTTTAAGGGCTTCATTGAATTTTTCCTTTCAAATCAGGATCGAGAGAAATCCGCTTTTGCATAATCAGTGCGTCCTCCCGGGGCTTTTCATAGTAGTTTTTCCGCAGTCCAAGGGCCTCGTAGCCCAGCTTCCGATAGAGAGCCAGGGCGGGCTCATTGGAAGCGCGAACCTCAAGGGTAATCCGCTCGACCCCCCGGGCCGGAAGCAAACGCTCCAGCTCCCGCAGCAGGGCTTCCGCAATCCCCCGTCGTCTTGCCTCCGGCAAAACCGCTATACTCAGAATATCTGCATCCTCAAAGCAGCTTTGGGTTCCCACATAGGCCAGAACCCGTTCCTCCTCTGCCAAGACCAGCCAGAGGGCCAGCGTGTTCTCCAGCTCTGCGCGCAGGGACGCTGCATCCCAGGGCAGCGAAAAGTTCGCCGCCTCCAGCGCCGCAATCTGGGAAATGTTCCCTTCATTCATGGGTAAAATCATGGGTCCGCCTCTCTCCTTTGTTTCACGCGGCAGCTGCAAGCTGTGAGAACTGTGGAAATACCTCCTGCTGTGGTCTCCCGCAAGGGGAAGCGCACAGCTCCTACGGTGTAACGTGGGGACATGGGGCCGGATTCCCCCATGAAGGCCGTCAGATCCTTCCGAGCCCTGCCCCCAAAGCCTTTGTATTATAACACGGTTCCCCTGAAAATTCAAGATGAAAAGGCAGTCTGTCAAGCGTCGGGCTTGCAACATGGCTTGCGTCTATGCAACCGCCCGGATCGGAGCCGAAACAGCTGCCCCCGTTTGCCAGAGGCTGATAAGGAAGTATTCATGAATTATTATGGCACACAGCCGGATCGGACACAGTGATTCACAGTACGGAGTTTTCACGCCGTCGATCCGGCATCCAACGCAGTTGATCATCTCTGGTGTGATCTCCATGCCGTTCAGTTCCGACCAGAACTTTGCGACCTTTTCCCGCAGCGTGTCGTTATGATTCATCGTTGCCATCCGGGCTTCGCAGCTTTCACAGTTAAGACCACAATAAGCAATGAATTCTTTCATTAAGAAAGCAACTATATTTGGCAAAAATCTCATTGCTTTCAAGCACAGATTCTGGTACAATAGCCATGTTCGGACGCCGTCACCCTCACACCGCCATTCCATTCGCATAGCTGCAGAACCCTGTCGGGGTTTTGGGGAGGATCGTACTATGTTTCATCCGCTTTCTATCATAATCTCTTTTGGTGCATTTCTACTGTTACTGATGCCCACCACTGGGGCGGGAATGGTCTTGACTGCTGCGGCGCTGGCCATTGGCATTTGCTTGATTGCTTATAAGAAAGCTCACCAGGTTGCCTTCCGGAATAACAAACAATATTTTCTCATACCGGTTGCCATGCTCATTGTCGCCCCCTATGGACAAGGGTTTTATGATCGATGGCTGTCATCATCCAATCTGCAGGCAGTTGCAGCACTGCTTCCTATGTCGATTGAGCTGTTACTGCTGATCGCTTCGTTGATTCTTTCGGGACTATCCGTTTACTTTCTGTATGCTGTATTGCAGGTAATTGTAAAAAAGATTTCCGATCCCAATCCGCAAAATGATTTTGCAAGAGGCCTGGTGGCCTGCATTTATGTTTCTGTGGTCACGGTGTTATTAGCTCAAATTATGGTTGGTGCGAATGCTCTTTCCATGGGAAACGAAAAATTTATGTGGGGTATACTGATCGTATCGGTGGCAATTCTATTTATGTACTGTCTGTTCGGAAGGATTATACCCTCTGTAGTTTTCGGAGCAGGTTTGTTTATGGTTATCTCAACCATAAATGTGTATGTATACAACTTCAGAGGGCGCTTATTTGAGCCTGTCGATGTTTTTTCTGCCGGCACGGCGATGAATGTGGCAGAGAATTACAGCCTGCTTCCAATTCCATTCGGAGCTCTGATTGGCTGGCTCTTTTTTGCCGTGGTACTGATTGCCCTTTATCGCTTGCAGCATCAAACAAAAAGAAAACTTGCCCTCCAAAAACGGTTTGTATCACTGATAATCTGCGTCATTGGCTCTGTTGCAATCTTTGATTATACGACCAATCTCAAGACCTATCATTGGGAGAGGGAAGGTGCTATAAACAATGGGTACATTTTAGATTTTGTATCCAAGCTTAAGGAAATTACTCCACCAAAACCCGATAATTACAGCATCGAGCTGGTGGATCGGCTGGCCGATCAATATGCGGCATATCAAAATAACGCTTCTCAGACCGAATTATCAAAGCCCCCGCATATCATTGTCATTATGGATGAGGCGTTCTCTGATCTGCGTGTCGTAGGCCAATTTACAACCAATACGGAAGTTATGCCGTTCATATCTTCGCTGAAGGAGAATACCGTTTCCGGCTATGCGTTGGCCTCGGTCTACGGCGGAAATACTGCAAATTCCGAATACGAATTTCTCACGGGAAATTCACTGGCATGGCTGTCGCCAAATGCGGTTCCCTATCAGCAGTATCTGCGCACATCAAGCTACTCCATGGTTTCATACCTGAAGTCAGCTTATCATTACAAATGCGTGGCCATGCATCCGTTTCAAGCCAACGGATGGAATCGCCCCGTTGCGTATCAACATTTGGGATTTGATGCATGTCATTTTATTGAGGATTTCCCACAAAAGCATTTCATCCGAAGTTTCGTCAGTGATCGGGAAATGTTTGAGTTTTTAATCAAAACATTTGAAGCACAAAAAGAGGAAAGCCCGCTGTTTCTGTTCGGCGTCACCATGCAAAACCATGGCAGCTACACGTATCGCGGCAAAAACTACCGTCAACGGATTTCCGTGGAGCGCTACGGAGACAAATATCCGGAGCTGGAGCAGTACCTTTCTTTAATTTATGAAACCGACAAGGCCGTAAAATACTTGATTCGCTATTTTCAGAACGCAGACGAAAACGTCGTCATCGTATTCTTTGGCGACCATCAGCCCAAGATCAACGAATCATTCTATGAAGCTGTCAGCGGAACGACGGCGGATACTTTAGACGAGCAGCAGAAACGTTATACGATTCCATTCTTTATTTGGGCAAATTTTGATATTGAAGAACAAACGATTGCTCGCACCAGCTTGAACTATTTGTCATCTTACGTTTATCAGGCTGCCGGAATTCCTTTGCCCACCTATAACAAATTCCTGCAACAGATGGAAAAAACAATTCCTGCGATCAATGCAAACGGATTTTACTCCCCTTCTGCCGGGTGCTATTTACCCCTTGAGGAGGCGAGCCAAGAGGAGAGAAAATGGCTGCAATCTTACGAGGCTCTGCAATACAACAGCATCTTTGACACAGCACACCGAAACGAAACCTTCTTCCCCACGTTGGAGTAAAGCGCAATTCACGCAGAGGCGAGCGATAGCTGCCCGGTACACCCCATGGGGCGTTCCCGTATGCCCGAAAATCCACATTCTTGCCAAAACAGGCGCGGCCAAGCGGCCGTGCCTGTTTCAGCTCTGCTTCTATCTGTGTAAATTCAAAGGGAACTCCAGCCGCGATGCAGGCTCAGAGCTCATAGACGTCCATGATGGTATCGTCGTGGATGACCCATTCCTGCACATTGACGGTGTTGTAGGTATCCTTCCCGGTACGCAGAATCACCCGCTTAATCCCGGAGTTGATAATCACCCGTCGGCACATGGAGCAGGGCTCCACATCGTTCAGATAGCTCCCGGTCTTTGCGTTGCGGCCCACCAGAAAAAGGGTCGCGCCGATGCACTCACTGCGGGCGGCGGAGATAATCGCGTTCATTTCCGCGTGGACACTGCGGCAGATCTCGTAACGCTGCCCATGGGGAACCTTCAGCTTATCCCGCAGACAGCTTCCCAGATCAATGCAGTTTTCCCGGCCCCGGGGGGCGCCGTTATAGCCGGTAGACACGATCTCATCGTTGCGGACAATAATCGCACCGTAGTGGGAGCGAAGGCAGGTGGATCGTTCCATTACGGTTTCCGCGATGTCGAGATAATAGTTTTCCTTATCGATTCTTCCCATATCAGAACACTCCCTACGAAAAGAATTTTTTACATTGTACCATATTTTCTGGTTTTCTGCAAGCTTTTTTGCGAAATTAAGAGCTTTTTGCCTGGAAAAGCCCCTTTTTTTCAGTCTTTTCCTCCACTGCTCCTGTTTTTCGGGCTCGGATGCCCCTGCGCAGCCCGGGGGAAAAGCCGAAGATCAGCGTATCCGCCCGGCAGCCCATGGCCTCATACCTTGGAACGCACTCCTTCGCCGTGGTGAGCGCCAGGCCGAAGAGTGCCGCCGTATCGGAAAAGCTGTTCACGGGGTCGTCGAAAAAGGTGGGGTCCTCCTTGTTCCAGAATACCGTGGGAACGCCTGCGGCGGCGCAATAGCGCAGGATCCGCTTCAGGGCGGTGCGGTTGTCGAACAGGAGCCGCTTGTTCCGATGGACCCGGTAATCCCAGCAGCCGTCCCGCCCGTGCCAGGCGGATTCGCACACCAGAAGATCCGGATGATGCGCCTCCATCTGCCGGAACCAGTTCTGGGGCGTCAGCTCCGCGACCTCCGCGAAATCCGCGAAATTCCGCTCCGTCATCTCGTCGGCGATCAGGGCGATCTTCATGGGCCGGGATAGGAGCTTTCCCGCCTCCCGGCGCCAGCCGGGGGCCCGATAACGCGCGTTCCCCCGTCCCCGGAGCCAGGGGAGCAGGAGGTATTTCAGCAGGTAAGCGCAGCTTTCGAAAAACGGGAACCGCAGCAGATAGGGCCGATAGAGCTTATAAATCAGCCAGTTGCCCAGTCGTCTCATCCGTCGTCCCTCTCTCCGGCCAGCGCATCCCCCAGGATCCGGCTCACGTCCTCCGCGTCGAAGCCCGCCTCCCTGACCCTGCCG
>JAGAEW010000137.1 GCA_017612935.1 Oscillospiraceae bacterium | reverse complement strand
GCATGGTTATTTTGAATCAGAATTTTATTTGAGCCTGCCGGCCCAGACGGCCCAGGCTGACCCGGAGGACTGTCAACAGCAGGGCGCAAAGACAGAAGCCGCTTATGAGCATGGCCGCGTTCACCAGAGCCTCGAAGCGCCGCATGACCCCCAGCACGGAAACGCCCCGGGCAAGGGTTTGAAAGGCTTCGGGCCGGCGGGCCACTGCCGGAGACAGGATTCCGCCGGTCACAAGAGCGGCCGCCAGAGCAAGTCCGGCTCCGCCCCACCAGGGCCAGTGGGGCAGCGCTTCTCCCGGCTCCAGAACCGGTTCCAGCCCCAGCGCTGCACCGGGCAGCAGCAGAGAGACAAAGGCAGTCAGTGCCTGCGCCGGTTCCCCGGTGGGACGCAGCCAGCGCAACTGGATCTCCGGGAGGCTGGCTGCCAGCACAATGCCGCACAGGGCCCCGGTGAGCCAGAGCAGGACTCCGGCACAGCGCCCGACTGCCGCCGCGCCCTTGGAGACGGCGTATCCTGCCAGCAGCAGCACCAGCCCGGCCGCCAGGGGACTGCGGGCTGTCTCCGGGAAGGCTGCTGCGGCCTCCACCGCTGCAAAGGGGCTCAGACACAGCAGGGCGGCCTGCAGGAACAGTCGCCCGGGCAGCCTGCTCCGGCTGAAAGCGGGGCGTGGGGTCCTGCGGTTTTTCAGGCAGGTGAGAAAGGAGAGAAATCCTGCTGCCGCGACACCCCCCAGCAGCACCCAGAGCCAGCCCAGCCCGGCGCAGACCCGCAGCGCCGGGACCTCCGCCGCCGTCAGAGCCAGAGCTCCCAACTGCCCGGAGCGAAGCCGCTGCTGCCTTTCAGCGCCCAAAACGGAACCCTCCGTCCACCTGAAAGACAAGCGGACTGGCCGTTGGGGTCCCCGTCAGCAGATCCGCCCGGAGGTCGAGAATGGTATACTCTGAGGGATGGGCCTCCAGATATTGCCCCAGAGCCTTTGCGTCTGGCTTGGGCAGATGCGTTTTGCAGATGCCCGCAGCGGGCCGGAAGGCCGTCTCCTCCGCCACGGCATCCACTGTGTCTTCGTCGGGGTCCGTCAAAACAATCTGCTCCGCCGTGGGCAAAAATACCTTTCCCGGTGATTCCTCCCGGAGCCGTTCCAGCGCCTCGGAGAGCGTTCTGCCAACGGCCTGCACGCCTGCTCCTACGTCTACGCTGTATTCTTCACCGGAGCGGGTGATAAAGACTGTCTTGACCGGCAGCATACCGGCGACATCGTCGGCATGGAAGGGCAGCAGATTCAGGCCGCCCAGTACTCCCAGGACAATCAGTGTCCAGATGACCTTTTTCACGGGATTTTTCTCCTTTCCTATGCTAAGATACCTTCAGTATGAACGATTTTTTCGGTTCTGATACGATCCCATGAAAAATTTTTTTATCACAGCGGCAGCCTGTCCCCGGAGCACAAAGCAGCTCTTATGCCGGGGCTGACTGGCCTGCAGCGGGGAGCCCGAAGCTGTGATGCTGCGGGAGGGTAGGATTGTCGAGCTTGCCTGCGGGGAAAGACAATCAGAATAATCCCTAAAAAAGATACAATTTGTTACTCTTTTACAGGAGGATTTTCTCCAATTTTCCCAAAAAAATGGAGGTTTTTTTAAGACTTCCCTAAAAAACTTGAAATTGACGGCGTAATATGATACAATTTGTAACAAAATAAAACAGTTTGTTTTATTTTAATTTTTTTTGGAAAGGATTATGAGGTACTGATATGAAAAAACGGATGACTTCTCTTCTGCTGGCGGTCTGCCTGTGGATCAGTATGCTCTCGACGGTTTTTGCAGCATCTCCTTCCCTGGAGAAAAGTGTGAATCTGGATCAGCTTTTTGACCATTGCAGGAATCTGTATCTTGCAGTGGAGGGGAAATATGACAGTGTTGTTCCCAAGGACAGCGGTGCTCTGAGCATCGGCTTTATGCAGTGGCACGCCAGCCGCGCGCTACAGCTTTTGAAGCTGATCTGCAAAGAAGATCCGGCTCTTTCAAAGTCTAAGCTTGGCCAAGACCTGTACAACAAGGTGATGACCGACGCCGAGAGCGTCTGGAATACGTTTGTTCCCTCCGACGCGCAGGCGGCTTGCATTAAGAAGCTCATAGGGACCGACGTAGGCAAGCGCTGCCAGGATTCCCTTGCCCGCAACGACATTCTTACATATGCCCGCCATGGTTGGGATTGCGGTGTGAGGAGCGAAGCCGCTCTGATTTACTACTGCTCCCTTGAAAATCAGTATGGCATAGGCGGGGTCAAAACGGTGATGAGCTATATCAAGGAGTTCCTGCCGGCGGGCACGGACACCATTGATACCCTGAATATTTTTCACAACACTGTGAAAAAGGCCGCAACGAAATATAATAAAGTTAGCGCCCACCTCGCCTACCGCAACAAGGTCTACAATCACCTTGTCAATGTGCTGAAGCTGTCTGCTGACGGCGATGCGGATCCCGTCACCGGTTTCGTGGATCTGAGCAAGCTTGACAGCACTCAGTACGACGCTGTGGTTTGGGCCTATACCGCAAAACCGCAGATTACGAACGGCGTAGACACGCAGCACTTTGACCCAAATTCTTCCCTGAACCGCGCCATGGCTGTCACCTTCCTCTGGCGTGCGAAGGGCAAGCCGGCCCCGACGAGCAGCGAGAATCCCTTCGTGGACGTGAAGCAGGGTACATATTACTACGACGCTGTTCTCTGGGCAGTGAGCAACGGAATCACCCTGGGCACGGACCCGGATCGCTTCTCGCCCGAGCAGAACTGTTCCCGCGCCCAGATTCTGACCTTCCTCTATCGCAGTCTTGACGACGAGCAGAAGACGCTTCAGGAGGGCAGCCTGCCCTTTAACGATGTGAGGGCGGACAGTTATGCCTACTGCCCAGTGCTTTGGGCAGTCCAAAACGGCATTGCTGCGGGAACCAGTGCAACGACCTTCTCGCCCAATCGAGAAGCGCTCCGCATCGATATTGTGCTCTTCCTGTACCGCACTGTGACGGGGAAGGGTCGCCTGACGAAATAAGAATCAAGCCTTTTGCCTCCCGGACGCCTGAAAAACAAGTCCGGGAGGCAGCTTTTCTGCTGAAGCGCCCCACGAAACAGGGTGAGGGTTCCGCGAGGCGGAGACTGCATGAGATGATTTTCTTTCGAGAGGTGAAGAAAGATGGCAGCATCCAATCATTGGCCCCGCGTTGAGGGCGGAGAGCGCATTTGTCTGGGGATCCTGGTGCTTGCAGCACGGTTCATAGCTACGGTGATGATCTTTGGAATCCAGGTCTGGGAAAAAGATATTTCCCGGGAAAAGGAGACAGAGAAGTCGGTCTCCGACTTCTCTGTCTCTTTATGTCCGATATT
>JAGAEW010000136.1 GCA_017612935.1 Oscillospiraceae bacterium | reverse complement strand
TTCTCCGCGCTGGAGTCGATGAGCTGATGATCGTAAGCCTTGAGGCGGATACGGATCATTTCCTGGTTTGCCATGTTGATTTCCTCCTAAATAATCGTACTCAGTTTTTCGTTTGTCTCGCTGGGTACGGTCGGGAAGTTTCTGTCCGCTTTACCGTGCGTATCATTCCCCGTACATGAAAATTGGCCGACTTTGTCGGCCAAGCGCTTTGCGGGGCGATATACGCCGCGTTCAGACTCTTCTCAGCCGCCCGATGACCGGACATACTCCGCGGAAGTTACCGTGTTTCCACGCAATCTCCCGCTTCATCGCAGTGCCTGCGCATGGGTAGACCCACCGCAAGCCTCCTTACTATACTACACACACGGATGAATGTCAAGAACTTTTTTTACGTTTTTTATAAATTTTTTTCAGGAATTTTGTACAGTATTTTGAACTACAAGATATAGTGTTTCGCCACGCCTTGACCCCAATTTGCAGGCGTCCCCAAAAACAGCAAACGCCCCCACAGCCGCCTCAGAGGGGCCATAGGGGCGTTTGCGGGAGAAGCTCATTCCAGACTGATGAGCACAGCGGGCTTTCCGTCCGGGAGGAGGGCTGCCAGCTCCCAGCCGCCCTCTGTTTTGCGGCGGCGGACAGTGAGGACATCTCCCTCAAAGCAGGGACTGCGGTAGATGATTTCCAGCTCCCGCTGGGGCATCTGCTCCAGCGCTTGTCCGGACAGCAGGCCGAACACTGCCCGAAGATAGGCAACATTATTCATATGCCCCCCGATGTCAAGATCCGTAGAACGAACGGTATACTGCCCGACGGGCTCCGCCCCGGAGAAGTCCGGGTCCAGTCGGACAAAGGGGGCCGGGTAGGCAGGCTCCTTCGCCAGCTCCAGCTCCGCCGGGAACATGCCCGCCATGGGGCAGAGCCTGCCTGTGACCGTGTCAATCACCGCCCACTCCGTCTTGCCCTCCGCCAGCAGCTCTCCTTCCCGCTCCAGCCGATATTCCCGGAGGGTGCGGATTTTTTCCGGCGCGAGGGGCCTGGTAAAGAGGCTGACAGTCTCCAGCATCCTGGGCCGCCGCAGAATGTGCACCTTGGTTTTGACCGCAAGCCAGAACTGCCCGCGGGAGAGCATTTCGTCAATTCCGACCCCCAGAGACTGGGCGTGGAGGGTGGCGGCATCCATGAACCAGGCGAAGAGGTCCGGAACGGAAAGCTTCGCCTCCCGGTCACAGTCAGAGGGGAGAACGATCAATTCGCGGGTCATTTGGGCTTCCATAACTTACTCCTTATTTTCAGATCCGATGGCGGATTCCGTTTATCGCACCACGCCGTCCACCGTGCCCCCGTCGGAGAACTGCACCGACACCCGGTTGGGGAGACAGACAATGGGTGGGTTGGTATTTTTCGCGCCGCAGCGGAGGCAGTCCCCGTTAGGGCAGGAGGCCGCCGTCACCGTCAATCTGCCGTCCCGGACGGTCAACAGGTTCCAGCCCTCTGCGGATTCAATCCGGTATTCCCCCTCCGCTGAGAGATCCAGGGTCCGCACCAGCCGTCCGTCGGCATAGACCTGTGCGGTGGCGGCAGGGGAGAAGCTCAGCCTCTGGCCGAGCGCCAGTGCTGCAAGAATCAAAAACACTGTCCCCAGGAGCAGCCCCCAGCTTCGGGTCTTCACGGGTCGATCACCTCAAAGCTTCCCTCCAGAACCCGGCTCTTCAGCTCCGGCGTGACGAAAACCCTTCCGTCCGCCTCGATCCAAACCGCCTGGAAGTCTCCCTGCTGCCGCCAGAAGGCCTCGCCCGCCTCCCTGCCCATGACGAAGAGGGCCGTAGAGAGGGCGTCGGCGTAGAGACCCTCGTCGGCAATCACAGTGACAGCCCGGAGGCTTCCCTGTACCGGAGCCAGCGTCTTGGGGTCCAGAATGTGGCAGTAGCGAATCTCGTCCCGCTGAAAAAAGCGCTGATAGTCTCCGGAGCTCACGGCCGCTTTGCTGCCGGGAAATTTCAGCGTGAGGCAAAAGCCCGCCGGGTTCTCGGGATCCTGCAGACCCACAATCCAGTCCTCTCCGTCGGGCTTGGTCCCGACGGTTTGCAGATTGCCCCCCAGAGAGAGGATTCCGGAGATCCCCGCCGCCTCCATTTTGGCCCGGCAGCAGTCGGCGGCATACCCCTTTGCCAGCGCGCCGAGATCCAGCATCGTCCCTGCGGGAATACGGAGCTTTCCGTCGCTTATCGTGATTTTCTCCATGCCCACCTTGTCCCGCAGGGCTTCCAGTTCCTCCGCCGGAACCACACGATAGTTGTGGGTCGTAAAGCCCCAGGCCAGGGAGGCCGGATAAAGGGTAATGTCCAGCGCGCCGCCGCTCAGGGCCGAAACATCCTTCGCCTTGGAAGCCAGCTTCAGGATTGTCTCATTGTCGGTTTCGCCGCCCTCGTTGAGCGCATACAGGGCGCTGCCGTCGGAGGTGACGGAGAGCTCCCGATCCAATGCGTTGAGCAGGGAAGTCAGCTCCGTCATCACAGCCCCGTCCGTATCGCCGTAGAGCTGCAGATCCATTTGCGTGTCCATCGCCCAGATAGACGTCTCGGAAATTCCCCGCGAGGCGCCCCCCATGAGATCGGGCAGCAAATCGCAGGCGGATAACAGCAAAACCAGTGCCAGCAAGAGAGACCAATAGCGTTTGCACATCTTGTTCACCAAGCCTTTCCAGTTGTTTGGACCGTGCCATGCCGTTCTCTGACTGTGGCAGAAGCACTGCGTTCTATGTGACTTCTACTTCTCTGTTTTCCCGCTGCTCCAGCGCCATTCTCAGGTAGGGATTTGTCCCCCGTTCCGCCCACAGGGTAGTTGGCTCCCCGTGGCCGGGATATACGGTATAGTCCCCCTCCAGAGCCGCAAGGCGGCACAAAGAGCCCCGCATTTGCTCCCAGCTTCCGCCAGGGAGGTCGGTGCGCCCGCAGGAGCCGGCAAAGAGGGTATCTCCAGCGAAGAGCAGATCGCCCCGGAGCAGACACACACTGCCGGGGGTATGGCCGGGGGTATGCAGAACCTGCAGCTCTATGCCGTCGAAGCAGAGGCTCTGCCCGTCCCGCAGCTCGTCCGTCCATTCCAGCCGATGGGTAAGCCAGGAGGGCAGCGCACGATCCGCCGGGTGCGCCCATACGGCTGCGCCGGTCTCCGTCCGAAGCTGGTCCGCCGCCCCGCCGTGGTCAAAATGGGCGTGGGTCAACACAACGGCCCGAACCTTCAAATTCAAAGCCTGCAGTCTGGCCAGCACCAGCGTAACATCGTCGCTGGGGTCGATGACCACAGCGGAGCCGGTGTCCTCCCGATAAATAATATAACAGTTCGTTCCGATAGAGCCTACGCTCAGTGTTGTTAATTTCATTGAAGTCTCCTTTTCCCCTTCCCGCGCCCCGGGGTTCTCCCGCCACCTGTGAAGGAAGGGCGCTCAAGTGGATCGCAGAACCGCAAAGCCGGTCCGCTTTTATTCGGGGGCTGTGCCCATGCCGTCAGCGATACTATGCCAGCTCGGTAGAATCCACCACAATCGTCACGGGGCCGTCGTTAACGCTTTCCACCTGCATATCCGCGCCAAACTCCCCGTGCTGCGGGGGGTAGCCGAGGCGTTCGCACTCCCCCAGAAAGAATTCATAGAGGGAAATGGCCAGGGCCGGGTCGGCAGCGCCGGTGAAGCTGGGGCGGCGGCCCTTGCGGACGGAGCCGTAGAGGGTGAACTGGCTCACCACCAGCACCTGACCTCCCACGGCCTGAAGACCGAGGTTCATCTTTCCCGCCTCGTCGCAGAAGATTCGCAGACCCAGCAGCTTCTCCGCCAGCTTGGTGGCCTCTCGCTCCGTGTCCTCGGGACCGATCCCCAGCAGAATCAAAAAGCCCCTTCCGATTTTTCCGTTTAGCTTCCCGTCGATGGTCACCGAGGCAGAGGAAACCCTTGTCAAAACCGCTCTCATACAGCCTCCATAAAAAACTGTGGTTTTTCCGGTTCAAAAACGATGTCATGCCGATATCATAAAGCATTTTCGCGGAGAATCCGATCATTTATTTGCTGTCAACGCTCAATTTTTTGCGGCCCGGGCCGTTGACAACAGCGGTCCGAGCCGCAAAGCTCCCGCTTAGTTCTGTCCGCGCTTGACGTCCACCACGCCTTCGATGCCCCGCAGGCGGTTCATCACGTTGTTCAGGTGAGACAGGCCCTTGACCTCGAAGGTCACAATGAACTGGCAGCGGTTGCCGGGCAGATGCTTGCCGTTGATTTCCCGCATATTGATCTGCTGGGTGCTCAGGGCAGCGGCCACATCCAGCAGCAGATTGTCCCGATCCTCTGCCAGCACCTCAAGGGTGGTGGGGAAGGGATTCTCACCGCCGGTGATCCACGAAACCCTGACCCAGCGGGCAGCCAGATCCGGATTGTTGGCAGCCCGGGCGTTGGGGCAGTCCCGCCGGTGAATGGAGACGCCGTAGCCCTTGGTGATGAAGCCCACGATCTCGTCGCCGGGGACCGGAGTGCAGCAGCGGGAGAACTTGATCTTGCAGGAATCAATGTCCTCCACGATGACACCGGCCTCTCCAAGGCCGGTCTGCCGGATGGGCTGAGAAATCTCAAGCACCTTCGTCTCCCTCGGGGCGGCGGGGGAACGGCTGGCCTTAAGCAAATCCTCCCGAATCTTGCTCACGACCTTTGCGGCAGTAATGCCGCCGTAGCCGATGGCGGCGTACATATCGTCCAGGCAGTCGAAGGAAATCTTTTTCAACAGAACCGGCTGCAGCTCGTTGTCCTGCAGCAGATTCGGGGAGAGATTCATGCGTCGCAGCTCACCCTCGAAGCTGGTCTTGCCGCGGGCAATGTTTTCCTCTCGCTTCTCTCGCTTGAACCACTGCTTGATCTTGGAGCGAGCCTGATTGGATTTGACAATATTGAGCCAGTCCCGGGAGGGCCCTCGAGCGGATTTTGAGGTCAGAATCTCCACGATGTCGCCGTTGTGAAGCTGCAAGTCATAGCTTGCAATGCGGTTGTTGATCTTGGCGCCGATCATGGAGTTACCCACGCCGGAATGGATGGCATAGGCAAAGTCAATGGGGGTGGATCCGGCAGGAAGGGAAATCACCTTGCCCCGGGGAGAGAAGACGAACACTTCGTCGTCAAACATATCTACCTTGAGGCTGTGGATGTAATCCTCCGCCTCTGTCTCCTGCTGATCCTCCAGCAGACGGCGAATCCATTCAAATTCCTTTTCGTTTCCGGAGGCTATGCCCTCCTTGTACTTCCAGTGGGCCGCCACGCCGTATTCGGCGGTTTCGTGCATCTCTCTGGTTCGGATCTGCACCTCAAAGGGAACGCCCTCGTCTCCGATCACGGTGGTGTGGAGACTCTGGTAGCCGTTGGGCTTGGGCGTAGAGATATAGTCCTTGAAGCGGCCCGGAACCAGCTTGAACATCTCATGGATGTGGCCGAGTACATTGTAGCAGTCGGAAATGCTGCCCACAATGACCCGGAAGGCATACAAATCATAGAGCTCCTCCAGGGTCTTGTGCTGCTCCTTCATTTTCCGGTAGATAGAGTATACATGCTTGATGCGTCCGGAAATGGTGCACTGGATTCCAGCTCCCGTCAGCCGCTCGGAGATGCAGGTCTGAATGTTCTTCATAAAGACCTCTGCCTCAGCCCGGTGGGCGGCCAGATAGTCCACCAACTCCCGGTAGCCCTCGGGGTCGAGGTATTGCAGCGCGCTGTCCTCCAGCTCCCACTTGATTTTCTGCATACCGAGGCGGTGCGCCAGCGGAGCATAGATATCCATGGTCTCCGTGGACTTCGACACCTGCTTGGCCCGGCTCTGGTATTCCATTGTCCGCTGGTTGTGCAGCCGGTCGCAAATCTTAATGAGCACCACCCGAATGTCCTTGGACATGGCCATGAACATCTTGCGCAGGTTCTCCACCTGCTGTTCCTCCTGGGTGGAGAACTCCACCCTGGTCAGCTTTGTGACGCCCTCCACCAGCTCCGCCACGGTCTGCCCGAAAAGGCGGGAAATCTCGTCGAAGGAGGCCGTGGTGTCTTCAATGCAGTCGTGGAGCAGGGCGCCCACAATGGCATCGGTGTCCAGACCGATCTCGGCCACGATCTCCGCCACTGCCAGGGGATGAATGATATAGGGGGAGCCGTCCTTTCGCTTCTGATCCACATGCTGCTCATTGGCATAGCGAACCGCCCGCTCCACCGCATCCAGATCCGTGTTGGGGACATAGCGATGGATGGCGTCCATCATCGCTGTATAGCGTTGTTCGAAGGTTTCCACAGGGAAGACCTCCTTTCTGTTCGTGTCAGGATAAGGGGATGGGAACCGCGTCCGATTGCCCGTTCTTTACCGCCCGAAGCCGAATCACAATGGGGCTGGCATCCAGATCCACCTTCCGACCGTCGGCGGTGATTTGGATCGAATAGGACCGGCCATTCTCCCGGAGCAGGATCAGGCCCTGCTCGGCAAACACGTCCAGACAGATCCGGATTTTTCCCAGGGTCAGGCTCCGGTCCGTAGCGCGGACGATCTTCCGGCTCATGCAGTCGAGATCCTCCTGCAGTGGGACGCCCTGACAGTTGCTAATCAAATAGCGCCAGACCGCCACAAATTCCCGGCGGGAGGGCAGGAGCCGCACAGCCTCCTCGGGCTCCAGCCGCTCTGCGCGGCAAAAGCGCAGATAGAGGCTCTGTTCAGATTCCGTTTCCGCTCGAAGCTGCCCGCTCAATCGCAGGTCCACTAAATTGAGCTGCACCGTGCGGCTGCCCCGGAACTCATTGATCTGAGGGATAAAGGCCGCATCTACCCGGTCACCGCAACTGATTCCGGCCCGCAGGGCCGTCTGGGAGAAGAAGATGGCGGCAAGCGTCTGCCCGCCGCAACGCAGGTTCAGGCGCAGGTGCTTGCCGCCGCCCACCTCCGTGAGCTGGACCACCTCCGCGTCCTCCAGACAGAAGACCGGAAGCGGGCAGCCTGTGCCGCAGGGCTCCAGTTGATTGAGCTGCTCAATTTGTTCAATATTCAGCAATTCCGGCTCCAGCGCGCAGTCCACCGCCAAAGCGGTATCCGCCTCGCCGGAGCTCCGAAACTGTTCCGCCAGGGCGGTAATCTCCCGGCGGAAGGCAGGAATGTTCTCCCGGCTGATGGTAAAGCCCGCCGCCAGCTCATGGCCGCCGTAGCTCTCCAGCAGATCGGACAGCCGGGTCAGGGCCCCAAAGAGATTAAAGCCGCCGTAGCTGCGGGAGGAGGCTTTCCCCCGGTCGCGATCCATGCAAATCAAAAAAGCCGGGCAGTTGTATTCCTCAGACAGACGGGAAGCCACAATGCCCACCACGCCCTGATGCCAGGTTTCTCCCGCCAGAACGATCGCGCCGGGCTGGGCATCCTGCCCCAGCATGGAAACCGCCTGCTGGTAGATGCCCGCTTCCACCCGCTGCCGCTCCCGATTGAGACGGCTCAGGCCCTCCGCCAGAGTGCGGGCCCGCACGGGATCCCGGGTCAGGAAGAGCTCCAATGCCTGCTCCACCTGTCCCATGCGGCCCGCCGCGTTGATGCGGGGAGCCAGCATATAGCCCACAGTCGTCGTGGTGATGAGGCCGCCGGAATAGCCGCATTCCTCCAACAGCGCGGCAATGCCCGGACGGGCAGGCCTCTCCAGCGCCTTCAGCCCCCGGACCACCATGGTCCGCACCTCTCCCCGCAGGGGCATGACATCCGCCACCAGTCCGAGGCAGAGCAGATCCGAAAAACGCTCCATCAGCCCCGCCTGATCACCGCAGATGGCAGCGGCAAGCTGGAAGGCAATTCCGATACCGGAGAGATTGGTGTGGGGATAGCCGCAGTCCGCCCTGTGGGGATCCACCACCGCCACAGCCCGGGGCAGCTCGTCCTTGCACTCATGGTGATCGGTAATGACAAGGTCAATCCCCAGCTCCCGGCAGAGCTCCGCCTCCCGGTTGGCGGTAATGCCGCAGTCCACGGTGACAATCAGATTCACCTGCTGCTTATGGAGCTGACGGATGGCAATTTCGTTCAGGCCGTAGCCCTCCTCCAGCCGGGCGGGGATATAGCTGGT
This sequence comes from Oscillospiraceae bacterium, assembly GCA_017612935.1. GTDB lineage: Bacteria > Bacillota > Clostridia > Oscillospirales > Oscillospiraceae > JAFRPC01. The sequence continues at coordinate 7,960 of JAGAEW010000136.1, read as the reverse complement.
GACGCGCCCACCCAGACCTCGCAGAAACTCCGTCAACAGAGCCGTGGAGGTAATGCCGTCCACATCGTAGTCTCCGAAAACGACAATGTGTTCATTCTTTTCCACGGCAAGCCGCACCCGCTCCGCCGCAATCTTCATATCCTTCATCAAAAAAGGGGAATTCAGCGGTACGTCCGAGCGCAGGTAGTCCGCTGCCGCCTCGGCCGTCCCGTATCCCCGGGCAGAGAGGACTCTGGCGCAGAGAGGGCCATACCCCGCCTGCTCCAGTTCCCGCACCTGCGCCGCGTCAAAGGACGACACATTCCAGGCTCCATACTTCACAACATCCACATCCATCTATGTTTTCTTTTTATTATAGCACCCACAGACAGATTTCACAACAGTTTTTTTACCCGGCCCAGGAGCCGGTGCGTTTCAGCGATTGATCGGCAAGCTTTTTTCGGCACTCTGCTTTCAGGCCTTGTTTGAAAAAAGTCAGCATCCCCAAATGGCGGGGTTTTTTCAAGCAAGGCTTAGTATGCGACAGGTTTATATTCCCTTCATAAAGCTTGAAGGGCACCTGCATCGACGCAAGTACCCTTCAGAAAAAGTTTGTTTCTTGTTTCATTCTCTCTCCATCTTCTTGTTAAAAAATGTTTCAAATCCCATGATGTCACCGACGAGCAGGGCTACAAGCCCCATACATACGAAGAAGATTGCAGCGGGAGTGGCTTTTCCGCCGGAAACCATGTAACCTGTCAGGTTCAGGCCAACGGAAAGGATCAAGAGTATAATTGCCTTGATTAATCGGGAAGTTCGTTCAACAGGTTTCATATATTTTTCTCCTTAAAACACTTTTTGCTGGCGGGCGGCTGATCGGCTTCCTGATACAGTTGGAAAATGCGCCATTTTACTCGGCGCATAATTATACTACTCCTTTATTTGTTAAATGTCAACATAATATTATAAATTATTTCTTAAGATTTTATATGATTCAACAAATCAGGGATAGAAAAGCCCCTCACAGTCGCTTCTCCTGTGGGATTTTCCGCTTTGAAAAAAAACTATTCAGAGTATTTAATGTATTTATTTCCCCTCACTTTTTATTTTATTCCTCTGGCGCAAAAAAATTGCAGCCTTGCATCAGGTGCGAAACAGGCAACGGGATACGCAGGAAAGCAGCAGGCAGTCAGCAGAGACGCTCCGTCCCACTTCCGGACAAACCCAGGAGCAGGACGGAGCGCTTAATCCTGATAATTTGGTATGAAACGGGCGTAGATTACTTGGCGACCTTATCCTTCAGGCCCTGGCCGGCCTTGAAGGCGGGCACGCGGCAGGCGGGAACCTCAACGGTCTCCAGTGTGCGGGGGTTCTTGGCGGTACGGGCTTCGCGCTCTCTGACTTCAAAGGTGCCGAAGCCGACAATCTGCACCTTCTCGCCGGCGGCGAGGGTCTCAGCGATGGTGTCCAGCACGGCGGCGACAGCCTTCTCAGCGTTCTTCTTGGACAGTTCGGTTTTGGCGGCAACAGCTGCCGCGAGTTCGGTTTTGTTCATGTGAATCATCCTCTCTTTTGTTACATCTTGTCTCGTAATGCGGCGGCTTCCTGTTGGGAGAAGCTGCCAATGAAGTGGTTGCAGGCTTCCTTCAGGGCGGTTTCGGGGTCGAGATTCAAACTGCGAGCCATGCGCGCCAGAGCGAACAGCGCCTGCCCCAGATGGGTCTGCGGATCCTCCGGCTTCGGTTGGCAGAGGGCTTCGCACTCTGCCCGCAGGGCCTGGGCAGCAGCGTCGGCATTCTGGGGATAAAGGCCGCTTTTTTCCGCCTTCGCCAGCAGCTTATCCGCCTGCCACAGTGCGGGCAGGGCCTGACAAACGCTTTCCATAGACTGGGCGACGGTCTGGTTGCCCCGCTCGGCCCGCTTGATTTCCTCCCAATCCCCGCGGCTCAGCTCCGGGTGAAACAGGTGGGGATGCCGGGTAATCAGCTTCCGGCAGACAGCGTCGCAGACCCCGTCAATGTCAAAGCTTCCGGCGTCCGCTTCAATGCCGGCATGGAAGACTACCTGAAGCAGAACGTCTCCCAGCTCCTCCCGCATATGCTCCGGCTCCCCCTCGTCCAGGGCCTCACAAGCCTCATAGACCTCTTCAATGAAATTGCGGCGGATGGACTGGTGGGTCTGCACCTGATCCCAAGGACAGCCGCCGGGAGCCCGGAGGGCTGCCACCAGCTTTACCAAATCATAGAAGCCATAGTGAGTTTGCTCTGTAAAATCTATCATATTTTACACACTTTCGCAAGTATAAATTCAAAATTTTTTTGTTTTTTTGAAAGTTTTTAGGAAATATGCAGCAGTTTCGCGATTTTATCCCCTTTGGGCAGCAGTGTACAGTCCTCTCTGGTGATAACCCGCAAAGCCAGCACCAGGATCACATAGAGTACGCCGCCCACCGCAATAGAGCCCAGTGTCACCGGGGCATTCGACAGACCCATGCCTTCCAAAAGCCTCCGGGCCAGGGCGGCGCCGGCTCCCATAATCAGGGAGGCGATTACCGGCTTGAGCACAGTGCGCGTCAGACTGACGGGGTACTTGCGCTTCGCCATAGACACCAGGTTGAGAATGGAGATGGAAGCGTAGCAAATCACCGTTCCGATGGCTGCGCCGAGGATGTTGATCTCCGGGTTGCCCACCAGAACAAAGCTCACAATGATCTTAATGATGCCGCCGATCAGCATATTGGTCACGGGAACTGTCACATCTCCGTGGCTCTGCATAATACTGTTGCTGACCAGCACCACCGCATTGAAGAAGGCACAGATGCCCAGTACGGCCAGCAGGGGCGTGGCAATATTCAGGCTTTCCGGCGTGTGCTTTGCCAGCAGGGCGTAGATGGGGCGGGAGAGCACCGCCAGACCCACGGCACAGGGGGAAGCAACCAGCGCCATAACCCGGAAGGCACTGTCGGCAATGACCCGTTCTCCCTTACGGTTTTTCATTGTAATCTGCTCTGTCAGCGCGGGGATCACCGCCACTACGATGGAGGTGATAAAGGCGGCGGGCATATTAAAAATCGTCTGGCAGTAGTCGTAGATGCCCTTGAGGTCGTCGGCAGCTTCCTGGGAAAATCCGGCGGCATTTTTCAGCCGCATCATATAGACCGCGGTATCCACCAGCGTAATCAACTGCAGGCCGGCGGCGCCCAGGGTGATGGGAACGGCGATTTTCAGGAGCTTTCGGGTGGTGCTTTCGCCGGCCTGCGCTTCCTCAGCAGCGGCAACAAGAGAATAGGTCTCCGTTTTCCGAACCAGGCGATAGAGATAGAAAGCGGCCAGACCGCAGCCCAGGGTTACGCCGATGATAGCGCCGCCTGCGGCAAAGGCGTGGGCTCTGGAGAGGGCCGCTGCCGCCTCGGAGCCTTTTGGAAATGGCCGGCCGTCGGGCAGAGTCGTTTCAAGGCCGTTGCGCCGGAAGAAATACATGACGACCATTGCCAGCCCCAGGCCGATCAGCAGCTTGCACAGAGCTTCGAGAACCTGAGAAATCGAAGTGGGCCGCATATCCCCCTGTCCCTGAAAAAAGCCGCGGTTGACTGAGGACAGGCAGAGCAGCAGCACAGCCGGAGACAGGCAGAGAATGGGGAACCAGGCATTGCGCTGTCCCATGAAATCCGCCAGAGGAACACACAGCAGGGCCATAAACAGGGAGCCTGCCAGACCGACAGAGAGAAACAGCCGCTTTGCAGCGTCATAGACACGGCGGATCTGGAGGGGATCCTGTTGGGTGGTGGCCTCGGCAATCATCCGGGACATGGCCACAGGCAGACCTGTGGTGGCAATCATCAGCAGCACGTTGTAGATGGCATAAGCGGTGTTGAAGTAGCTGTAGCCGTCGTTTCCGATGACATGCTGGATCGGGATTTTATAAAACGCGCCGATGAGCTTGACAACAGCAGTTGCCAGAGCCAGCACCGCAGCGCCCCCCAGAAAGCTTTGCTTTTTGTTTGCGTTGGAATTTTGCAAAGGAATTCATCCTTTCAATCGGAAATTGGAACTCCATGGCATCAGGTATCGAGAAACACCTTCGGCATGGCGTGCTCCGCCAGCTCCCGTACCACGGCGTCGAGGTCGATGCTGTGCCACTTGCCGGCGGAATAGAGGATTTTGCCCCGCACCATGGTCATCACCACGTCGTGGCCCGAGGCCGCATAACAGAGCTGAGAGAGCACATCGTGACAGGGCATGAGATGGGGCTGGGTAAAATCCAGCAGAATCAGGTCTGCATCCATGCCCAATTTCAGCATCCCGCATTCCTGCTCCCGCCCCTGGGCCCGGGCGCCGCAGACCGTCGCCATCATCAAAACCGCCTGGGGCGGCAAAGCGGTGGCATCGGCATGGAGGTCCTTGGCCAGAAGAGAAGCCGCCTTGATTTCCTCAAAGAGGTCGAGGTTGTTGTTGGATGAGGCCCCGTCGGTACCCAGCGCCACGTTCATTCCGGCCTTAACCATGGCAAGCACGTCCGCCTTACCGGAGGCAAGCTTGAGGTTGGAAATCGGACAGTGTACCGCCGTGACCTTCCGCTTTGCCAGCAGTGCCATATCCTCCGGCTCCAGCCAGACGCAGTGGGCCGCGGCGGAACGGGCGTCGAAAACGTGGTGGCAGTCCAGAAGCTGGGCCGGAGTCAGACCGTATTTCTCCTTGCAGTCCTCATGCTCCTTTCGTGTCTCCGAAAGATGCACCTGCATCCCCAGGCCCTCGTTCAGCGCATACTCCCCCAGAGCGTCCCAGAGCTTGTAGTTGGAGGTATACTCCGCGTGGACGGAGGCCTCCGCCCGGATGCGCCCGCTGTCGTAACCGTTCCACTTCTCGTGCAGCTCCCGCAGCTCCCGGCAGGCAGGGTAGCTTTCAAAATCAAAGTCCTCGGTCCAGAGGGTCGTGCCCCGGCCCAGATTCGCCTTGATCCCGCTCTCCGCCACCGCCTCGGCAATGGCCCCGCTGTGGTCGTACATATCCGTAACAGAGGTGGTGCCGAAGCGCAGACATTCGGCAATGGAAAGCAGAGTCGCCGCCTTCACGGCCCGGTCGTCTAACCTTTCCTCCCGGGGGAAAATGTACTCGTTGAGCCAGGTCTGCAAATCGTGGCCGTCCCCGTAGCCCCGCAGCAGGCTCATGGGCAGATGGGTATGGCAATTAATCAGGCCCGGCATCAGCACCATGCCTTCGCCGTTGATGATCTGCTTCGGCTGCTCCTGGGGCGCAGTGCGGGAGAGATAGGAAATCTTCCCGTCGCTCACCCCCAGAAAGGCGGCGTAGTAGACGTGCATGGCCTCGTCCATGGTGACAAGGGTGACGTTGGAAAATAAGGTGTCCATGCTCCCTCCAATCTTGCCGAAATGCCCTTAGGCTTTCGGCAGAAACTCTTCCCGCAGCAGGGAGCTCTCCGGAATGGACATCGGATCAATGGGGTCGAAGGATTGCAGTCCCTCCAGAATCAGATCCACCAGCTTTGGCTGGGGGTGCTCCTCTAACTTGATAAGCATGGGCTCGGCAATGGTACGGAAGGCCGCCACCTCATAGCCGAGGGCGGAGTCAATGGCGTAGTGGGCGTTTTTCTTGTAGGGAGAGATGTACTTCCGTTCCCCGACCCGGACGTTGCGCCACATACCGAGGGTCTCCTCGGCGGAGGCGGCGCGGAAGTTGTAGTCCCGGACGATGCGGCGCAAGACCCGCATCCACACCCGGTCGAACACCTCTATGTCGTTTTCATAGACGGAGGAGGCGGTGGATACGAACAGACGGGTCGCCTCGGGGTTCTTCCCGGTGAGCAGGGGGTTCAGGCCGTGGAGGCCCTCGAAGATGACCACCTCATGGTCATGCAGCCGCAGGGTCTTGAACTTCTCCGGCACCTGGGACTGAAGCTTGAAATCGAAATGGGGAACCAGAATTTCCTCCCCCCGGTCCAGCGCCTCCAAATGCTTGCCCAGCAGAACCGTGTCCAGCCCCTCGGGGGCTTCGAGATCGAGCTCGCCGTCCCGGGTCCGTGGGAAATCCGGCTCCGCCTTGGAGCGGTAGTAGTCGTCCAGAGAAATCATGTGAGCGAATACACCCCGTTCCTCCAGCGCCTTCCGAACCCGGGAAGCCGTGGTAGTCTTGCCCGAGGAGGAGGGCCCCGCCAGCAGCACCACCCGGCTCCGGGCCAGACGGTTCACCACCAGATCGGCAGCCTTGCCCACGCGGTTGTTGTAGAGGGCATCACACTGGGCCACATAGCTTTTTGCATCGGTCCGCAGGGCAGAGTTAATGTCGTGTAATTCAATACGCATACTTGTCAGCTCCTTTATTCATCAATTTATTCATCAATTTATTCATCAATTTTGGAAAGCTGGGTCAGCAGAGCGGTTTTGGCCGCAAGTACCTCGTCGATTCGCTCCACATACTGCTTGGAATATTTGGGGTTGCACTGGCGCTCCAACCGGTGCTCCGGAAGCTTGCGCTTGCTGACCGCGCCGCCACCCAGAGCCAAAACAGAACTCAGCTCCTCCATCATATAAATGTTGTAGAGGCCCAGATCTCCGTCCCGGCACCAGCCTACGTTTTCCAGACTGCCGGACATATATTTCTGCCGATAGAGATAGTAGGGCCTGTAGCCCCGGTCTGCAAGGGTCCGGTTGGCACAGTCCACCATGGCCTCCACATCCTGCTGGGGCGGCAGAGCTTCCCGCCGGGTGAAGAGATCCGCCCCCTTTTTCAGTGCCAGCGTGTGGATGGTCACATTGGAGGGCTCCAGCGCCAACACCCGATCCAGCGAGGCGGCAAAGCTCTGCGGATCGTCCCCGGGCAGGCCCGCGATCAGATCCATATTGATGGAGCTGAAGCCGGCCTCCACCGCCTGGGCGTAGGCCCGTTCCACATCGGCGGCGCTGTGGGGTCGCCCCACAGCCCGCAGCACGGCATCGTTCATGGTCTGGGGATTGATGCTCATACGGTCCGCTCCCAGTTCCCGGATCAGGCGCAGCTTTTCCGCGTCAAGGGTGTCGGGCCGCCCGCCCTCCACCGTATATTCTATCCGTCTGCTGTGGTCAAAATGCCGATTGATTGTCTCCATCAGCACGCGGAGTTGATTCGCGGAGAGGGTCGTAGGCGTGCCGCCGCCGATGTAGAGGGTCCGAAGCTGCAGTCCCGCCCGCTTCATTCCGGCTCCCACTGTCTCGATCTCCCGCAGCAGCCCCTCCAGATAGGGCGTCAGCAGCTTGCCGGCGCTGCCCTCGGTCTGGCTCACAAAGGAGCAGTAGGAGCAGCGGGTGGGACAAAAGGGAATCCCCACGTAAACGGACACGTCGTTGGGCGCCAGCCGCCTGGCCGCCTCCACCGAGGCAAGGCTTGCCTGCACGCAGAGGCTCCGCCGGGCAGGGGTGACGAAAAAGCTCTGCTCCAGCAGGCGGTCCGCCGAGACGGGTGTCCCGCCCTCGAGCAAGTGACGGGTGGTAAGCTTGGTGGGACGAACCCCGGACAGAGCCCCCCAGGGGGGCGCGGCGGCAAGCTGGGGCAGGGCAGCAAGATAATAGGCCCGCTGGAGGATGCGCCGCCGCAGGGTATAGCTCTCCTTCTCCAGCGGAAGGCGCTGGAGGCCCCGGGTGGTCACGCCGTTGCGGGTGATCTTCGCCGTAGCGGTCAGATAGCGGCTGCCCCGACTGAGCCGGGAGATTGTCCCGTCGCCCCGGAATGGGGCCTCGCAATATTCCATGGGTTCCTCCGGGAACAGGCAGAGCTGGAGCTGCTCGAGCGCGTAGCGATCCTCATGGCCGGAAAGATAGAGCTTCATAGTCGTGTCCTCTGTAGGCGACAGCCCCGGCTTGCGGAAGCTGTCTGAATCGGTCATTCTAATCTAATAATATATCATGGAAAAGGCCTTAACGCAAGAAAAAAACTGTGCAAAAAATCGCTTGAAAGCTTTTTCCTTGACTTTTAGGAAAGAGAATTGTATA
>JAGAEW010000135.1 GCA_017612935.1 Oscillospiraceae bacterium | reverse complement strand
ATACGGTCAGAGATTCGCGGCCCCTTGATTGCCCGCAGCAGCGCTAAAAAAATCCCAAGGGCCAGCAGAATCAGCGCAACCACAAAAAGCAGATGATAATAGGATTCCATATTAAGCCTCCAATCGCTGCAGAAGCCGGACAATCACCCCGTTCTCCGTGTCTTCCAGCATATCTTTGCTCAAACAATGGACGGTAAGCAGATCATCCTGCATGGAAACTGTGATTGTTCCCGGCGTTAGTGTGATGGAATTTGCCAGCAGAAAACGGCAAAACTCCGTCTTTAAGCTGGTGTGACAATGAACCAGCACTGGGTGAATTTTCTTCTCCCGGTTGAGAATGATTTGCAGCACATCAAGATTTGCCAGGAGAATCTTCCAAATCATAACAACCACAAAAGCAAGGAAGAACGGCAGTCTGCGCCAAAAGCGAAGCTCAGAGCGCAATCCGTACCCAAACAAAACCCAGGCCGGCAATGCAAGCAGAGCAATCAGCCCCAAGCCAAGCAGACATATTTCCAAAGTCAAGCCGCCGTTTAGGCACAGCCAGATCAAGTAGAGGAAAAGCAGCATGTTTCGATCCCTCCGGATCAAATGATTTTCGAGCTATTATAGCACGCTCCGATCAGTTCCGCAACTGAAAGATTTGTTTTTTCCGCACATTTCAGCACATCAATCTGATTGCGGTTCTTTATGCACTGTCTTTGAAATCATATTGCTTTTTTCAGTTAAATAATATATAATGTTAACAAAAGATGGATTGGAGGATTTCTATGAATAGCTTTATCATAAGGGGAAACTTTCTGGAAAGTAAAAATCCAAATCAGTTCAGCATTGCGGAGAACAGCTATCTTTCGGTAACAAACGGGATCAGCCAAGGAATCTCTCCGGTGATTCCGGAACGGTATCAGGGACTTCCCCTAATTGATTTTGATGACCGGATGATTCTCCCCGGAATGACGGATCTGCACGTACACGCCCCCCAGTTCGCTTTCCGGGGTCTTGGAATGGATATGGAGCTTTTGGATTGGCTGAACACCTACGCTTTTCCGGAAGAAGCAAAATACATCGACCTATCTTATGCAACAAAAGCATACCAGGGCTTTGTCGCCTCTCTTCTCCATTCCACAACCACCCGAGCTGCAATCTTCGGGACTGTTCACGTCCCCGCAACCCTGACACTCATGGATGAATTGGAACGATCCGGACTGCGAACCTGCGTAGGCAAGGTCAATATGGATCGGAACTGCCCGGACGAGGTACGGGAGCGGGATGTGGAAACCGCTTTGCGAGAAACGGAACAGTGGATTCAGGCTGCGAAGAGCCGCTTTGTTCATACAAGGCCGATCATAACCCCAAGATTTATTCCTGCCTGCTCCGATGCGTTGCTGGCCGGTCTCAAAAGCCTGCAGCGTCGGTTCGATTTGCCCATACAGAGCCATTTGAGTGAAAATCTCGGCGAAATCGAATGGGTTCGCTCCCTGCATCCCGAAGCCACCTGCTACGGCGACGCCTATGAGCGATTCGGTCTCTTTGGAGGCGAAAATCCCTGTATCATGGCGCACTGTGTCCACTCAGGGGACGAGGAATTGGAGTTAATCCACCGCAACGGCGTCTTTATCGCTCACAGTCCGGAATCGAATATCAACCTTTCCTCCGGCGTTGCTCCTGTTTCCCGCTATCTGGAGCTGGGGCTCCATGTGGGTCTCGCATCAGATGTAGCCGGAGGAAGCAATATCAGTCTGCTGCAAGCCATGATGCACGCAATCCAGGCCAGTAAACTGCGCTGGCGTCTGTTGGATTCCGGCGTTCGCCCCCTGACGCTGGAACAGGCCTTCTACCTGGCTACTGTAGGCGGCGGTGCCTTCTTCGGTAAGGTTGGTCGATTCCAGGAGGGCTACGAATTTGACGCTGTCGTCCTGGACGACAGCAGCCTCTTCCATCCTCAGCCCTTGAATCTTCGCAGTCGGCTCGAACGAGCTGTCTATTTGGCCGATGATCGGAATATTACAGCAAAATTTGTGGCAGGACAACGTTTATTCTAAAATAGCTCTTGTATTATTCAACAATATAATTTATAATGTCTCCTCACATTGAGATAATTGGAGGAACCAAGTATGAATAAACCTGTTGTATTGGTCATTATGGATGGCGTTGGGAAGGGCGACGGCGGAGCCGGCGATGCGGTAGCTCAGGCCAAAACGCCAAATCTGGATCGTCTTTTCGCCACCTGTCCCTACACCTGGCTGAAAGCCCACGGCACTGCCGTCGGCCTGCCTACGGACGACGATATGGGCAATTCCGAGGTTGGACACAACGCGCTCGGCTGTGGGCAGATCTACTCCCAGGGCGCAAAGCTGGTTCAGGAATCCATTGAAAACGGTACGCTGTATCAGTCCAAAGCCTGGCGTGAGCTTATTGCAAACTGCAAGGAAAATCATAAAACGCTCCACTTTTTGGGGCTGCTCTCCGACGGCAATGTGCATTCCAATATCAGCCACTTGATTGCCCTTCTGCGGAAAGCGCGGGAGGAAGACCTTCCAAGCGTTTGTGTCCATACCCTGCTGGACGGCCGCGACGTGCCTGCAACCTCTGCGTTGGAATATATTGATCAGCTTGAGGCAGTATTTGCCGAGCTTTCCGATTCCGCCCACAATTACCGTATTGCCTCTGGCGGCGGAAGAATGAAAATCACCATGGATCGCTATCAGGCAAACTGGGGAATGGTGGAGGAAGGCTGGAAAACCCATGTTCTGGGCGAAGGGCGTCAATTCGCCACCGCACGGGAGGCAATCGAATGCTACCGTAAGGAAACCGGTGCGATTGACCAGGATCTTCCTGCCTTTGT
>JAGAEW010000134.1 GCA_017612935.1 Oscillospiraceae bacterium | reverse complement strand
CGAAAGGGGGTTGTGGGGTTCATCCATGCCGCCTCCTTCCCATTAGAGCTTTAAATCCTCGATGTTGAGCGATTTCAAATGCTCGATTTATTCATCTTGGCAATAGCTCCGAAAGCCATCAGGTAGCTTTGCTCCAAGCAAAACTGTCCCGTAAAAATTTACCCCGCTTAAATCTGCTTCGCTCAAATCTGCCCCGCGCAAAATGGCCCAGCTCAAATTTGCCATACGCAAATTTGCCCCACGCAAATCTTCCCCGCTCAAATCTGCCCCGTTCATATTTGCCCGGGTTAAATCTGCCCCGTGAAAAACTGCCCCGATCAAATCTGCCTCACGCAAATCTGCCCCGCGCAAATCTGCCCTGCTCAAATCTGCCCCGATTAAATCTGCCCGAAACAAATATGCCCCACTCAAATCCGCTCCGCTCAAATCAGACCGGAAACCGATTTTCCCAACATAACTTTTGAAGATGAATTGCATCATACCGCTCTGATTGGCTGCATTCACATTATTCCACCAATGGATTCTTTCTCCCTTTTCCAAAATCTGCTGATACAAATGTCGGTACACAAGCCCTGTACTCAGCAGGATACTTCTGATCGCCCTGATATGGTCGTCCATCTCTAAATTGTCGTAAAGGCGCCCTTGCGTGAGCAGCTTTTGGTACAGCATGGGCAGCAAAGGATGTTCTTTTTCCCGCAGCGGGAACGCCTTTTGCTCTTGCCTGGAAACGGCGTCGCGGGTATATGCCCTGAGAAAGTGGCAGACCGTTTCATTGATTTCTCCATATTTGAACAGGATGACCAGGCGCTGGGCCATCCTGTCCGTTTTCTCCTCATCCGTTCCGCCTTGCTGATAAAGCCCGTTGAACTCCCGCCGGATTTTTTCGCAGAGGAAAAAATCCCGGATGTTGTTGTGATAGAATTCCACAGGGCCGTCGGCAGGGCCGGAGCGCCAATAGCAGCATAGGGCATGGATACGCTGCAAATCGAAGCTGTTGGCGTCTTTCAGACCCGCCTTGACAGCGGCTTTTTGAAATGGTTCGTCTTTGAGAAGTTCCTCGATGATCTTTGTTACGGTTTCTCCGGTGACAAGGAACTGACCGTCTTTGGTTCGGATCGTGTCCTGATCCTCCGGCGCTTCACCGGCGCAATACATTTTGTACGCGATTTCCTCGGCGATCCAATAGAGCAGATTCCCGATGTCCTCCCCCAAGGGATGCAGCGCGCCGCCCAACTGCTCGGCATAGGGCGTGTTTACAACCGCGTCGGCAAAAATATAGCGGTAGAGCGCCCATTCATTCTGGGTCAGTTCAATCGTAACTTTGCCGCCGATCAACAGATACAGCGTCATCGGCGTGTCGCAGAGATTGGATACGCTATTATCGTCGATGGAAAGGATATATTGGGCCACTTCCTCGTCCACCGCGCTGCTGTCGTCCGGGACAAGTGCACGGTATTGATTCAGCCATTCTTCCCGCTTTTTGCGGCTGAAATGCTGTAAGGAAATCAGGGAAAATGGAAAGGCTTTGGACAATTGATCCACCTGGATGTATTTGGGGCGGGAGGTCAGAATGATCTTGCAGTCTCCGGGCAACTGGCCGCACAACTGCGCAAGCATGTTCTCGCAGTCGCACGCTCCTTTCACCTTCATGCACAGCTCGTCGAAGCCGTCCAGCAGAAAAACGGCGCGGGGAAAACGCTCCTCCAGTTCTTGCAGATTCGGGATGTGCAAATGAGACAGAATCAACTCGCCTAAATCATATTCCGGATTCCCGCTGATTTTCAAATTCCGCAGCCGGACGGTCAGCAAGGGCCTTCCCCCCAGCAAGCCGGAAGCGGGAGGCGATGGGATACCGCCGTCCGGTTTGGGATCGATTTCTACTCGGCTATGCTCTCTCTCCTCAAACAGAGCTTGGCGGCTAGTGTGCTTTTCCCACTGCCCGCGTCGCCCTCGATGATCAGCATTTTTTCCTGGCCGCCACAGAAACGCTGAATCCGATTTAACAGATCATCTTTCGGGTCGCCGACTTCATTCAAACGGCTCATTTCGCGGTATTCCTGGGGCACAAACAGATTTTTCAGGCACACGTTTTCACGGCCGGGCTGGCCCTTGTGCAGAAACAGGGTTTCTTCAAAACCTTCTACGTATGTGTCGCCGTCGTTGTGGATGCGGTAATTATCAATGATTTTCAGCAGGTCGTCCCAGAACCAGATTTTTACCGGAATACCGGATACACTGCTCAATTTTCTGGCAATATCCTGCGCCTGGGCGTCCGTATCCAGTGCTGTGGCGAAGAAAAACTGCTGAAAGTGCGGCTTGCCGTCCCTCTGAAAATGCTCCCGCGCCTTGCGATATTCCTCTGCCATGATCTTCCGAAAGGCTTCGCTTTCTTTATATGCCTTGCACTGGATCAGGATCGTCCAATCATCCGAAAAAATATCGACACCGTGCTGCGCCTGTCCCGAACGGCCATATAAATGAAAGTCCTGCCCCAGCTCAACGACCGCGCAGTCCCGCATCAGCAGTTCAAATTCATGCGGGTTGTCGCCGTCCGGCCTGTAGGTCTTTGAATAGCTGCATTCACTCAGGGAGCGGATGTACATAAGCCACCTCCGGAAAACCTGATTTTTCAATACTATAATTATACCATAATT
>JAGAEW010000133.1 GCA_017612935.1 Oscillospiraceae bacterium | reverse complement strand
TGCGGCACGATGGCCAACGCCAAGGCCAAGGGCCTCTTCCGCCTGGAGGGCAAGGAGTACGTCATGCAGGACGGCGACATTGTGAATTTCCTGTTCAACGTATAGCAAGCGCGCACAACATACAAGGGCGGCTCTGTGATTGCTTTTTGCCAATCACAGAGCCGCCCTCCGTGTTTTCGGAATCGTTCTTATACTAAGCTCCCATATTGGATAATGGTATTATACGATCCATTTGTTCAGGATCGGCAGCTTGTTCAAAAGCGCAGAGATCAGAAATGACAGCGCAAATACCGCCACGGATTCGGCCGGCACCGCGAGGATCGGATTGAAGGACAGCGGGTAGAAGTCCAGCAGCTTCTTGAAGCTCTCGATGAACATCGGGTGAACCAGATACACGCCAAAGCTGCATTTTGCAGCGAAGGACAGCAAGCGTTCGCCCTTGGAGGAGCTGGGAGCCCGGTTCCATTTTGTTTTGGCAAGGACGAAAACCCCCGCCGAAGCCAGCAGAACGTTGAGCGTAAAGTATTCATAGAACCTGGTCTGCTGCGTATTCTCCGAGCAGGAGTACAGCGCGGTGGCGATCACGGTGAAGAGAACGCCCAGCAGACCAAGCATGTAGAGCCAGTTTCGTTGGGCGTTCTTCAGCTCCGCGGTGTGCAGCAGATATCCCAGCACGAAATAAATGGAATACCCCAGGAACATCTTCGGCTGCAAAAGAGAAACAAAGCTCATCAGAATCCCGGCAAGCTGGGGATGCCTAAGCCCCAGCAGCGAAAGCCCTTCCGAGAGAAGGATCTCAAATACGAAGCAAACTGCCACAAAGTACCAGGCGGTTTTCCGATCCGCCACGATTCGGTTGAGCATCGGGATGCTGAGATACAGGCCGATCATCATACCCATGAACCATGTGTGGTAATGGCCGGCAAGAGCAAGCTTCACAAACTCCTTGAATGCGGGGAAGCTGCCCCAGAACATCAGGCTCCTCCAAACGATATACAGCACGCCCCAAAACACATAGGCGACCACAAGCCGCAGGATTCGTTTGAACAGCAGGGTTTTCAGCGGGATGTCTTTCCCCAAATTCACCGCGCCGCTGATCATGACAAATACGGGAGCGCCCCATCTGAGAACACCGTCGATGCCGTTGAGAACCTGCCATTCATAGGAATGGACGTCTGTGTCATACCAGTTCCAGGCCGCCACATGCAGCATCACAACCGCAAAGATCGAGACGATCCGAAGATAGTCCAGATAGACGATTCGCTTTCCCTTCATGATTTTTGTCCTTTCTGTTTCTAAGAGACAACGGAATCATTATACATACTGGCTATCTTATAGTCAACTGTCATTTTCCCAAGAAACGCAGGCCGGGCCCGTTTTCGGATTTCGGGCGCCCGCTCGGCCTATGTCAGCAGCTCCCGCAAATGCGCGAGAGCCTTTTTCTCAATCCTGCTCACCTGCACCTGCGAGACCCCGACGAGCTTGGCAGTCTGATCCTGCGTGAGGGTGTGGAAATAGCGCAGGGTCACGACCCTTGCTTCCCGCTCCGGGAGGCGCTCTAAGGCCTGCCGCAGGGCCAGTCGCTCTACGAGCTGTTCCTCCATGGGGCTGTCGGTCAGGACGGCCTCCAAGGTCAGACCGTCGTCCCCGGCGGGCTGCTGGATCGAGGCCACGGGGTCGGACGCGGTCTCCGCTTCGGCAATCTCCTCCACCGTCAGCTCCAACGCCTCGGCCAGCTCCGAGAGAACAGGTTCCCGGCCGAGGCTCTTGCTGAGCCGGTCCCGGGCCTGGTGGATCGCCACGGCCCGCTCCTTCAGGGTTCGGCTGACCTTGACGGCCCCGTCGTCACGGAGAAAGCGGCGAATCTCCCCGGCAATCTTCGGCACGGCATAGGTGGAAAAACGGGTGCCGAAGGCGAGGTCAAAGCCCGCAACGGCCTTCAAAAAGCCGAGACTGCCGAGCTGAAAGAGGTCCTCCACCTCCACGCCGCGGCCCCAGTAGCGCCGCGCCACGGCGCGGATCAGGCCGGTGTTTTCCGAAAGAAGCTGCTCCGTGGCCGCCTTGTCCCCCGCCTGCGACCGGGCGATCAGGAACGTGGTCTGCGGCGCTGTGGAGACGGGGGATGCGGATTCTTCGCTTTGCTCAGAATGACAGGATGTGGAAGCCTCTGCGGGCTGCGGGCGCACGCTGTGCGCCCCTGCGGTGACGTCCTCGCCTTCCCTATTGCCTATTGCCTCCTGTCTATTGCCTAATCCCACCTCGTCCCGTGGCGCACCGGTGTGCGCCGCTACGGAAGTCCCTTCATTTTGCATTTTGCATCCTGCACTCTGCATTCAATCCCCGCTCCCGCGGCCGGTCAGCTTTTTGCGCATCCGCACGGTGGTTCCCCGGCCGGGAGCGGAGCGGAGGGTGAAGCTGTTCATGAAGCTTTCCATGATCGTAAAGCCCATGCCGGAGCGCTCGGCCCCGCCGGTGGTAAACATCGGCTCGCGGGCCTTGGCCGGGTCCGGAATGCCGCAGCCCCGGTCCTTGACCGTGATTTCCAGTACGTTCTCGGGCAG
>JAGAEW010000132.1 GCA_017612935.1 Oscillospiraceae bacterium | reverse complement strand
AAAGCAGAGCCGACCGGGAATGGGCAGGCAAGGTCACGGTAGTGGCGCCTGACCACAGGCACCTTTGTGCGTCTTTCCTCACGGGTTTGGAGTTATAATGTTTGGCCGCTGTGGTCAGCGGCCACTACAATGGTCAGCGGCCACTACCGCCGCAGAAGGCGGGCGGGCAAGGTCACGGTAGTGGCGCCGGACCACAGGCGCCGTTGACCCAATGCTCCGGCAAGTTTTTTCCCTGCGGAAGGCGGTCAGCGAGGCCGCTGTGGTCAGCGGCCACTACTTGCGGGATTCAGACGTGCGACGGTCAACGATACCAGGGTGGATCGGCCGCTACGGGTGTGTTACCGAAAGCGCGACCGGGAAGCCTGTGGGTTCCGATTGCCCGCTTCCGTCCAAAAAACGGTCGGGCTGTGTAACTGTAATTCGGAGGTGTTCTATGGAACTTTCTGTCACCATGACCCGACACACAAAGCTGCTGTCGGCCCTGCGGCGGGAGCTGCGCATCTCCGATGGTCTGGTGCGGCGTCTGAAGCCTCTGGATGCTTTCCGGGTCAACGGACGCAGCGCCCACACCAATCAAATGCTGAACCCGGGCGACGTGGTAAGCGTCACCATTGAGGAGGCGTCCCCGGACTTCCCGGCCCAGGACGGGCCCCTGGAAATTCTCTGGGAGGACGAGTGTCTGATTGCGGTGGATAAGCCGGCGGGTATGATTGTTCACCCCAGCTTCTCCCGGCAGACCGATACCCTTGCCAACTATCTGTTGGGCCACTACCACCGTACGGGGCAGGCCTGCGCCGTCCATGTGCTGACCCGGCTGGACCGGGACACCATGGGGGTTGTGATCTTCGCCAAAAATGCCTGGGCCCACTGGCTGCTGATGGAGGAGCTGGAGCGGGGGGAGATTGAAAAGGTCTATGAGGCCCTGACCCGGGGCTGCCCGGAGGCGGAAGAGGGGCTGATCGACCTGCCCATTGGAAAGCGTCCCGCTCCGAGCCTGCTGCGCTGCGTCAGTCCCGGGGGGAAGCCGGCTCAGACTCGCTACCGGGTGTTGGAGCGGGGAGAAATCGGCCGTCTGGAGCTGCGTCCCCTGACGGGCCGTACCCATCAGCTCCGGGTCCACTGCGCCCATGAGGGCTTCCCCATTTTAGGGGACCCCCAGTACGGTGCGGCGGCAGATCGGAACCGGATGCCTCCTGCCGGGCAGCAGCTTGTCGCCCGACGCATCAGCCTGACCCAACCCCTGAGCGGGGAACGGATTACCGTCAGCTCCCGGATCCAACTGCAACAAAATCTCTCCTTGCCCGGCCCGGAGTAGTTTATTCTATTTTTTGTCATTTTTGACATTTTTTGTGCAACAATATTCATATATTACACAAAAATGTCAGGCATTTTGCTTGAATTTAACCTTTTGCATTTAAGTTTTTCTTAAATTTAACTTGACTTTTTCGGCGAAAAAGAGGATAATAAAGGCACAAGGAACGAATGAATTCCTTTCTGAAAATGCTTCCAAATGAATACGGTTCTGTAGTTGGATTCCTTTACAAAATGTCTTTGGAACGAATCATCTGCCTGTGCTTAAGGGGCAGATCCAATTCCAAATGGGCCAAGTTCCCTTCCTACAGACCGCTGCAGTGCGTGTCAGGCGCTGCGTCGGTGTGAATGATCCCCCCCCTCCAAATGCCCTTGCCCAAATGTTCTTGACTCCTTTTCTTTTCCTTTACAGTCCAACTACAGAACCGTATTTCCTTTTATTTCAAAAATGATTCCGCAGCAATTCCTCAGATTGCTGCGGAATTCTTTTTTTGCGCAGGAAAATGCGGGACTGGAAGCAGAACGCAAGGGGCTGTGTGTTTCAAATATCAGTTTGAAACACACAGCCCCCGTCAACCCCTGCTGCCTCAACGGGATTGCTCAATGATTCGAACGATCAGGTCCTGCAGCTTTTCTACCTCGTAGTTGCCGACGATGGGCTCAAGGTGAGACTCTCCCACGCCGGAATCGTCGGTCAGGAAGACGTAGCTGCCGTTGGTGCAAATTGCCAGGGCTCTGCCGAAGAGCTCTGTCTCCCGCTCGGCGTTGGAGGCCACCACCGGAATCAGATGAATTCCCTTTGCTGCCGCTGCCTGCACGGCGGCCTGCAGCGCTTCCTCTTTCCCCTCGTGGGGCGGTGCGTCAAAAATCAGGAAGGCCAGCTTCACGCTGTTTTCTGCCCAGTCGCTCCGCTCCTTCAGACATTCGGTAAGCACCTCCGCCACGGCCTCCGGGGTGTCGCCGCCGCCGCCGGCAAACTCAGCGTTGAGCTGTGCCTGCACCTGGGCCACATCGGAGGTGAATTCGTTGTGGCGGGTCACATACTCGTCCCCCTCGTCCCGGTAGAAGCTGACGGCGTAGCGGACGCCGTCAGAGCCCACCCGATGGGCAATGGCGGAAAAGTCCTTTTGCAGATAGGCCAGCTCGTCGCCCATGGAGCCGGTGGTGTCTACGATGAACATGACCTGTAATTCCTCCGCCGCGGGGGCGCTTTGCTCCACGGTCAGTTGGATGGGCTCTACTATTTGCACAGAGATATGGCTTTGGGTATCGCTTCCGGCTTGCGTCAGGGGCACGGGGGCCTCTTTGTCCCCGCAGACGACCCGGCTCGGCCTCTGGTTTGGACCGAAGAAGAGATAGGCGTTTCCGTCCTTGTCGCTGCGGGCGGTCCAGAGAACGGTATCCTCTCCATCCAGAAGCTGGACGCGTTCATTGGCCAGGGGCGAGCCGTCTGCGTCCGTCAACTGCACCGGTACGCGCTGCCGGGGGTCGATTCCGAAGCTGGGAAAGCGAATCCTGCCGCTGCTGACCAGATTCGTGAAAAAGGGCCAGTTGCGGTTGTCGTTCCACTCGGCAGCGGTCAAAACCAGTCCCTGACCCGGGATCAGAGTGTCCGTCTCCCCTTCCCCCGGCGTCCCGTCAATCGGCTCTGCCGGCACACCGTCCCACTCCCCTGTTTTCACAGGATCGTCCTTATAGTTCAGGACAATTCCGGCGTCGTCCGAGCCCGGAGCACCCGCCCCGGCATCGGCCGCCATCTCGGGCTCGCCCGCCGCCTCGGGTACGGCGGGCCCCCCATTCGCTAAGAGAGACTTGCCCTCCTCGGCAGATTTTTTTGCTTCTTCCGCCAGTGCCGCATCCGGAACATCGTCTGCCGCGCCCGATTTGAGACTGCTCCCGGCGGCGCAGCCGCTTAGCAGCAGCACCGGGCAGAGCAGCAGGGCAATCCATTGTCTGCGTCGTTTCATATTCAAAACCTCCCTCAAATTCGATTGTACTCTTCAGACGTTTCTGCCGGAAAAAAGTTCCACTCCCCACCGTTTTTTTGAGAAAAAGCAGCCTTTGCGGAGGGAGGGCCTTGGTATCAGCACGAAAAAAGACGGTTCCGGAGCGCTTGCGGGCTCTGGAACCGTCTTTCTATACAGCATATATTATAGTCCGGGTTTCATCCGACTTTCCCGGTGGAGGCGGGAGCGGAATCCCCGGCAGGGCTTCGGGCCGCCTCAGTGACGGCGGGGCCGTTGTAGTAGCCGCTTGTGGCAAAGTCCGACACGCCGTAGCTGTCTGAGAAGGTCTCGGAGCGGAAATACCGGCTGCAGTCCGACGCGAACACCGGCACAACGGGGTACCAGGTATCTCCCTGATACACAAACCAGTCGGAATCCTGATAATAATAGTAGCTGCTCTGATAGCAGTAATATCCGGACTTTGTGCTGTCCCAGTTCATAAACACCCAGACCACAAGAATGACCAGCAGAGGCGACAAAAGCCCCAGATAGTTCCATTTGATTGTTGTGCGCTTGGGCTGGGAGGAGCGGCGTTTTTTCAGGCTTTTTTTGAAGGGTGTATCCTTCTGCACGCTCAGCGAATCCTGCTCATGGGGCAGCGGGACATGCAGAGCCCGGCGCACCTCAACCCGTTCCAGCGCTTTTTGCAGCAGCTCGCTGACGGCATAGGCCTCGTCCGGCCCCTGATAGCGTACCACACGGGAGCCGTCGATGCGGTTCTTGTAGACCACGAAGTTGCCCTCGGCGTCCTGAAAAATACCGCAGCACAGGGGGCCGGGATAGTCTTCCCGGATATGCAGGCGGATATCGTTCGGAGACAGACGGTTTTCCTCCAGCAGCAGCTCCAACTCCCGCAGGGTTTTCGGCATTTGAAAACTGTGTTCCGATGGAGCCTCGACGGGAATGCGGGACGGGTTCCGGACACCGCAGTTGGGACATTTGTTCAATTTGTTGCTGTATTTGACCTTGCAGGATCCGCAGACACAGTTACGCATAGGCGTGCGCACTCCCTTTCCGTCGAGCCGAAAAGCCCGCAAACAATGTTTATCATGTTTATATTTATAGAATAGCGTTTTTTTTTCGATCTGTCAAGGGTGAAGTCATTGAGCTGCGCAAGTCGGAACGGAAAAATCGTTTCCCGGAGCGAGGCAGGCACATAGACTGTTCTGGAAGGATCGGAATGAAAATCTATGATCGGAGGGAGGCAGTCGCCTATGCGCGGCGCTGGGCGCTGGGGCGAAACCCTGCCTACAATTGACAATCTTTGGCGGGAGAGGGAGATAATGAATACTGAAGACTTAAGAATGAATAACTGGATAATAAGAACGGGCTGCGACAGGAAACGGCACAAGCAATTTCCGTTGTAGTGGCACCTGACCACAGGCGTCAGTCCCCGGGCGGAGCAGGGTGCCGATTTTCGGTGCAACGCGCCGATCCTATGTTACAAAATTTTTTTGATTCGAGCAAAAAGCCTTGACTTTTTTTTTTTTT